>CANSWW010000034.1 GCA_947650845.1 uncultured Lachnospiraceae bacterium | reverse complement strand
TCGCTTCATCTCCCTCGCGGGCTTCGCCCTATGTCCGATCCGGATTCCAAGCCCTTTCATGCGAGCATGAAGGGCTCCATTCTGCTCGGACGCACTGCTCATTGCCTACGCGGAAAAAAGCCCCGCTACACATACATATACATGTATAGCGGGGCGAAACAAAATCCTGGTTCGCGGTACCACCCGTTTCAAGGCCGCCTGCGGCCTCCTCTGCCCACACGCCGGGACGGTCTGCCCTCCCCGGGATGCGGTGATCCTGTAACGTGAATCCCACGGAACGCCCTACTACCGCATGCGGGTTCAGACATCCTGCTCCCCAGTGTTCCCTGTCGGTTCCTTTCACCATGGCGGCGCTTTCAGTCGGTGACGCTGCCTTCCTGTCGGCTTCCGCCAACCAGAGTCTGGTTCCTTGCATTTTGTCGGCTTGGTAAAACTCTGAAATAAATTGGGCTTATCATAGCACACGTTTCGGGATTGTGTCAAGCGAAATATATAAGTTACTGCAAATCCTCTCCGTTGGACTCGATGCACTTTTTGTACCAGTAGAAAGAATCCTTCCGGTACCGGTCAAGCGAACCCTTGCCCTCGTCATCCATATCCACATAAATCATGCCATACCGTTTGCGCATCTCGCCAGTGGAAACGCTAACCAGGTCGATGCAGCCCCAGGGCGTGTAGGCGATCACGTTCGCGCCGTCGTGGATCGCTTCGGCCATGGCTTCGATGTGCCCCCTCATATACTCGATGCGGTACGGATCGTGGATGGAGCCGTCCTCCTCCAGCTGGTCCAGCGCCCCCAGGCCGTTTTCTACGACCATAATCGGTACCTGATAACGATCCCATAGTTCGTTAATGCTGTAGCGAAGTCCGTCGGGATCCAACGCCCAGCCCCAATCGGAGTATTTCAGATACTCGTTGGAATATCCGATGGAAAGGTTGCCCGCGCCGTCCTTGGCAGCGCCGGTATGCGTGGTATGGCAGCTGGTCATATAATAGCTGTAGCTGTAGAAATCCACATGGCCTTCCTTTAAGATCTGCGCATCCTTTTCAAAGAAAGCGGCGTCCAGGCCGTAGTCATCCCAGGTCTTTTTAGCATAGGACGGATAGTAACCGCGCACCATCACGTCGCTGGGATAGTAGAAATACTTCCGCATCTTTTCCTGCGTGGCCAGTACGTCCTTCGGGTCGCAGGTCAGCGGATAGGAAACCAAACCGGCAATCATACAGCCTATTTTAAACTGAGGATAGTTCTCATGAGCATATTTTACGACTTTTGCCGACGCAACCATTTGATTGTGCAGCTTGAGATAGCCGGCGCCCAAAACGTCCTTTGGCGTATTCGGGATAAAAGAACCGAGCATGATGGCGTTATTGATCTCATTGAAGGTCAGCCAGTAGGTCACCAAATCCTTATATTCCTCAAAAATCGTATGGCAGTACTTCTCGAACAATGCAATGACATCCGGATTGTGCCAGTCTCCCAGATCCTCCTCAATGTACAAAGGCGTATCGTAATGGCAGATCGTCACCAACGGCTCGATCTTGTGCCGGCGCAGTTCGGTAAATACATCGCGATAGAAGGCAAGTCCCTCCTGATTCGGCTCCTCTTCGATTCCCTTCGGATAGATCCGCGACCAGGAGATCGACATACGGAACATCTTAAAGCCCATTTCGGCAAATAAGGCGATGTCCTCCTTATAGCGATGGTAAAAATCGGTTCCGATGTGGTTCGGGTAATAGTAACCGTCCACAACGGCATAGCGGGCTTCCTTTGGTTTTTTCTTGCCGCTCATCAGCCGGTATTTACCGGTGGAGCCATCCGGCATAACGTATGTAACGCAGCGAGGTGTTTCCTTAGTTCCGCCGGTGGTGACGTCGGTCATGGCAGGGCCGCGGCCCCCCTCGTTCCAGCCGCCCTCGTATTGATTGGCTGCGGTCGCGCCGCCCCAAAAGAAGTTTTCGGGAAATTTACTCATAAAATTCTCCTTTCTCAAAGAATAATTTTTACAATATCATCGCCATGCTTATGATGCTCATGATCCAATTCCACTACATCCAGATATTCCTTACAATTGGTAATCACCATCGGGATTTCGGTGGAGTATCCCTCTTTTTCAATTGCTTCCTTGTCAAAGAAAAGCAGCTGCTGTCCGGCTTTGACCGAATCGCCCTGTTTTACCTTTTCTTCAAAATATTTTCCCTCCAGGGACACCGTGTTGATGCCGATATGCAGCAGGATTTCCACGCCGTCCTCGCTGATCAGGCCAATCGCATGCTTGGTCGGGAACAGGGAGCAGACCGTACCGGTTACCGGCGCGTACACATTGCCGTTGTCCGGCAGAAGGACGCAGCCCTTTCCAAGCGTCTCGGAAGCGAATACCGCATCGCTGGATGAGGTCATTGAACGAACCGTGCCGTCCACCGGCGCCTGGATTGTAATTGCCTTAGCCTTGTTTGCACCTCTGGGCGCGACGGCTTCTGTCGTCTCGTCATCGTCCTTAAATACGGCCATCGATACAAAAAAGGAGGCCAGGAAAGGGGCGATCACCCCAAGGGCAAGCCCGAAGATATGATTCGGCCCTGCCGGGTTCAGATAGCCCAGCAGGCCGAGGATCCCCATGCCGGCATAGGTATACACCTTTAACCCAAAGATCCCGACAAGCAGGCCGGCAACGCCTCCGCCGACGCAGGTGGCCACAAAAATCTGTTTTCTGGGTATAATCACACCGTACATGGCCGGCTCGGTTACACCAAAGACCGCGGAAATCAGCGAAGAACCGCTAACCGATTTAAGCTGTTCGGATTTGGAACGGATCGTAACTGCCAGCAGGGTACCGCATACGGCAAAGCTAACAAGTAAGGTAACGCCGATCAAGGCGCTGGGATTGCCCGAGAGCAGGTCATAGAAAGCAAACGCGACCAGCTGGCCGTGCACGCCGAACATAACCAGGATCTGCCACAAGGCGCCTATTACCAGGCCGCCGATGATCGGAGATAAATTGAAAATAAAGTTGATGGCAACGTTGATGGCGGAAGCGACTACCTGCGCCAGCGGCCCGATGAGGATAAAGGTCAAAGGAAAAGCGACCAGAAGCGTAATCAGGGGCGTTACGAACCCCTTCAGCACTTTGTGGATGTGCGCGTCCAGCCATTTATAGAGTGGAACGGCAAACAAAAGGCCGAACAATACCGGCAGAAACGTGGAGGTATAGGTAGCATTTACCGTATAGCCAAAGAAATTCAGATCCACTCCCTGAATCGTAGGATAGGTCATGGACGCTCCCAAGAGCAGGCCGAAGAAGGGGTCAATGCCGCTTTTTTTAGCTACATTAAAGCCAAGTACCAACGGCAGGGAATAGAAGATACAGTCGCCGGCCGCATTCAGCATCATATAAATGCCGGAATCAGTGGCCAGGCCCAGCATGGCTGCCACTACGTTAATGCCTTTAATAATACCGCAGGTGCACATCAGGTTCAGCGTAGGCCCCATACCGGCGCGGATTATCCCCAGCACACGGTCCAGCAGGTTTCCCTTTTTCTGCGCGGTCTCGGCCGCCGCATTACCGCCTGCCTCAGTCGCCCTCCCCAACTGCAGGCAGACTTCATCGTAGACATCGGCCACATGCTCGCCGATTACTACCATGTACTCGCCCATTGCTTTGACTACGGTCATAACGCCGTCCATATTTTTCAGTACGTCGTCGTTTGCCTTGGACTCGTCTGCCAGGTAAAAACGAAGCCGGGTTACGCAGTGTCTTAAATCGTTTACGTTTTCTTTGCCGCCGACGTTTTTAATAATCGCCGCAGCCAGGTCTGTGTATTTCCCCATTGTGATTCCTCCATCTTTCAAATGATTTGTTTGAAGCGTGAAGGTCAAGCCAACTTAATGTCACCATCCCCTTTATTTATAAAGAAAACCGGAAAGACCGTTGGTTGATAAGCCCCCTTTCCCTTTTTTTTCTCTTCCGGCCGCCTTATTTTTCTTATCTTCCCGCCTTGCTTACAACCAGCTGGATGTGTATGGTGATATACATTTTTTCTTCGTCGGAAATATGATAATTCAGCTTGTCGGCCACAAAATCGCTGATCCGGAGCGCGCATTGATACGCTTTTTGGTATTTTTCAAAGATAATATCCGTAAGTTCCTGATTGGTACTGTCCGTATGCTGTTCCCCCCGGAGCACGCGGCGGACAAAATAATTCAGATGGGTTATGAATCGATAATAATAGCCGGAATCTTCATCGAAATCGATTCCAAAAAACATCCGCACAATGCGAGTGATATCCCCGATCAGACGGGTGCGCCGAAACGTCTCCTCCATAGTTGACTTGTCCGTCTCCGCGTTTACGATGTGCATAGCGATATAGGCCGCTTCGTCTTTCGGCAGTAGCAGCCCCAGCTTTTTTTCTGCCATATCCAGGGCCAGCAGGCCTACCTCGTATTCCCGTTCGTAGAAACGGCGAATTTCCCAGGCCAGGCCGTTGGAGATCATTATCCCCTCCCGGAAGCGCCGCACAGTCTCGCGGAGATGGTCGGCCAAGGAAATGACCAGGCTGTCGCTTAACGTCGCGTCCATCGCCAGGCGCGCCATTTTGACAATATCATAAGCCAGTTCCACATATTCCAAGGGGATATCCGACAATAGCTGTTCCAGCTGCTTTTGCAGTTTGCTTTCAGGCGCCAGCATAAAGGTTTTTTCAATGGAACGGCCGTCGATTTCATCCCCGCATCTCTTTTTATAGGCAATGCCCCTGCCGCAGACAATCTGCTCGGCGCCCTTTTCATTTAAGGTGATTATTGCATTATTGGTCAGTATTCTTTGTATTTTCATCTTCACAGCCCCCATAAAAACAAAAAACCCATTTGCACGCACCGTACTCCGGTAAATGCAAATGGGTTAAGCTCACATGTGTGTGATCACCATCCCTTGTGAGATAAGCATAACACATTATTTGATGAATTTCAACAAAAAAATTTTATTCCGCGATCAGCTTTTACACCCGTCTCCCCGCCAGGTTCCCGTCGGAAATCGCCGCCGCGATATTATACGGGATATGGCAGTCGCCAGCCGCGATCACCTCCACGCCGCCAAGCGCGTCTGCCAGCTCCGTATTCGGCAGCATGTCAAGCGCCTCCACGACCGTGTCGCAGGGGATCGTCGTCTCCACGCCCGATTCCGCCGTAAAGGTCAGCGTCCCGTCGCCGACCGCCATCGCCGACGCGCCCGGCCACACCCGCGTGCCCGCGGCCAGCAGAGCCGATTCGATAAAGCCGCGCACATTGACCGAATGCCCTTTCTCAAACTCTGCCTTAGGCGAGGGCGTGACGATCGTCACCTTCTTTCCCTGATCCATCAGGTACAGGGCCGTATCCACCGCCTGGCAGTTGCTGCCGATCACCGCCACGTTCTCGCCGATCGGCGCGCCCAGCACATCGTCCAGCGCCACGACCGTGGTCTTGCCTGCCCCCGCCAACCCTAAGCTGTCGCGCCGACCGCCGACGGCCAAAATCACCACGTCCGGCTTCTCTGCCTCCACGAGAGCCGCGTCCGCTTCCTTGCCGGTCACAACCGTCACGCCCTTTCGCTCCTGCTGCCCGGACAGATAGGCGCGCAGGCGTCCCAGGTTTTCATGCGGCCCCTTCACCGCCTCGGCAAAGGACAGCATGCCGCCCAGGCTGTCGCTCTTTTCATACAGGGTCACGCTGTGCCCGCGCTCGGCCGCGATCCGCGCCGCCTCCATGCCGGCCGGCCCGCCGCCGATGACCATGACCTTCTTCGCCGTTTCCACCGGCGTCGCCGCGTAGCCCTCCGGCATATCCTCGCCGTAAGCCC
The DNA here is from genome assembly GCA_947650845.1 of uncultured Lachnospiraceae bacterium. GTDB lineage: Bacteria > Bacillota > Clostridia > Lachnospirales > Lachnospiraceae > RGIG7193. The sequence goes on along the minus strand of CANSWW010000034.1, from coordinate 10,669 downwards.
GCCAGTTCGCGGCGTTCACACGGCAGTGCTCCATCAGCTTGCCGTCGCGGTCCGGATCGTAGAAGCAATGCAGGCAGCGGGTACAGGGGGCGATCTCGTCGATGCGTCCCTCCCGCAGCTTGTTCACATACTGCGGATCCACGCACAAAGGCCGGTTCATCACCAAGAAATCCAGCTTCCCCTCCGCCAGCGCCTCCTCAAAATAATCCGGGGCCTGGGCCGGATCCATATACGTCGCCGCCCCCACTGGGATCGACACCGCGCTCTTGATCTCCGCCGCCACATCAATCATCATGCCGCAGCCCGAATGGTTCCCCCGCAGCTTGCCCTGGAAATGGCGCGAAAAATCAAACCGGTTGCCGTACCCGTTCGTCCCCTCGAGCCCGCGCGCCGTAAAATACAAATCATTCGCAAACTGCGCCACATGCTGCCCGCACGGCCCCAAACGCACATGCAGGCTGTCCGCCCCGGCCGCCTCCAGGATCTTGCCGATCTCCTTCACCTCTTCCAGCGAATTGTACTCCGAATTATCGCCCAACCGCTGGTCGTTCTCCTCGATCCCGTTAATCAGCACCTGCACGATGAAATCCTTCCCGCAGGCCTCCTTGATCCCCTGTATCACCTCCACCGCAAAACGCGTGCGGCTCTCAAGCGTCTGCGGCCCGTACTCGTCGGTACGGTTGTTGCGCGCCCGCGACAAGAACGACTGCCCCAGGTTATTGGCCGCAAAATTCAGCTCATAGGCGTCAAACCCGTCGTCCTTCAGCCGCTTGCCGATCCCGATAATCACCTGGACCCACTCCTTAATTGTCTCCGTCGAATAATTCCCCAGGAAATTCTCCGTAAACGTCAACGGCCCGATCGGCGCGCCCATCGTATCAAACTGGCAGCCCACATACGCGCCCGCCGCGTGCAGCCGCTCCACCATGCCCTTCACGTCATAGACCGCATAATCCTGCTTCAACGGGCTGGCCGTCACATCCCACATATTGGCAAAGTCCTCGATCCAGATCATCTCCACGCCGCCCTTTGCCATATTCTCATAATACCCGATGTACTCGTCCGGATTATTGCGCATAAACGCCAGCTGGAACGCCGCCGACTTCACCATCCGGTGATGCAGCGTCAAAGGCCCCAGCTTCCAGTCCGAAAACAGCGCCGTCTTGGTAAAGTCCGTAATCGAGTTCGTCGTATAGCCGTAATCCTGCGGATTCAAAACCGCCGCCCCGGCCGCCGCGCCCTCCGACGCCGCCCGCTCAATCCCCAGCGCCTGGGCAAAGCACTCGTTCACGCCCTGCCTGACCGCCGTGGCGCACAGCGTAGCGCCCGCGACGCCGTCCACCTCCACGGTGCTCCCCGCGTCCACGATCCGCTGGCAGTACGCGTCCACGTCCGCCCCATGCGTCGCAAAATAATCGTTGTCCGAAGACTCCGTCACCTCGTAGCCCACCTTCGTAAGCGCGCTGGCGCTGAACTCACAGGTAATATCCACGGTCGCAAATTCCGTTTTCTGCGTGCTCATATACGTCCCCGGGATATAAATCTCTTTAAGCGCCGCCTGCGGCGCAGCCGTCTCCGGCACGGCCCCCGCGGTTGTCCCCGCCTCCGTGGCCGCCGCTGTCGTCGCCGCCGCCGGCGCGCTACACCCGGCCAGCGACATCGCGCCCATGCTCACCGCTCCCGCCGCGATGCCCTTCAAAAAGCTCCGGCGTGAAATATTCGTTTTCTCGCTCATATTCCTTCCTCCCTTTGTTTGATCCCTTATCGGGCGAAGCCCGCCTGCCCCCGCAGGGGCATGTGTTACGGTGTACCCGGATGGGTATCCCTTATCGGGCGAAGCCCTCCTGCCCCGCATCCAAGGCACAACAGCAGTTTATCCCAGCCCCTCCCATCTGTCAATTAACAAACAGAGGAAATCCGGCTTTTCTTTTCCTACATATTGTAGTATACTAAAGACCGAACAAGCAGCCCTTCACATCATGGAAAGCAGGGTAAACAAAATGGATATGACCTTTTCAATGATTTTAGAAAAAACGTGTGAATACCTGCACTGCAAGCCCCTGCAGGTTGTCCGAGGCGGAAGGCTCCTCGCGCAGGCGGATCGGCCGGAAGAAGAGGACGGCGTGTGTCTTTGCGACGATACGCGCATTCAACAGATTGCTTTATACAAAAAAAGCACCGGCGGCTGTCAGTCCTCTCTGTACATCTGTGATACGATTCCTGCCGCCGGTGAACTCAATCTTTTCTGCACCGTCAAAAAGGAAACGTCTCTCCGGATCGACCCGGCTCTCCTGCCGCACGCGGCTATCGCCTGGTTTCCGCCGGGCATATCGCCGACGCAGCTCTTGACCGCGGCTCAGAATGCCGTATTTTTTTACCAGAACTGGAAAGACGCCATTTTACATATGATCTACGAGGAACAGGGCCTGGAGGCGATTGTCGCCTTTTCCTATCCGGCCTTTCAAAACCCGTTCCTCATATATGACAGCAGTCTGAAGGTTCTTGCTTATACAAAAAATGACGGTTCCCCGGATCCTTTGTGGACCAAGACCGTCCGCCAGGGCACGGTAACCGACCTGGACAATGCCGCCGCACAGGAGCTTCTTCTATATCTGGAAAAGCTGGACAAATACAGCCGGCCGTTTAAGCATCGTTCCCCGGATTTAAGCGATCCCTTTTTCTCCTGCAATATCCAGGTCCGGGGCAAGCGGGCCGGTATGATCGCCCTGATGGAGCGCAATCATCCCGTCACCTCCGGTCAGCTGGAGCTTTTGCGTATGTTTTCCTATCTTCTTACCTTTGAGCTGCAAAAAGACGCCCTCCGCAGAGAGAATGCCGGCCTGGTCTACCATCAGCTGATCCTCGATCTGATGGACGGCGCTATTGCGGGGCCGGATCCTTTGCGTTCCCGGCTCACCGCGACCCATTGGCAGATTGAACGCTATATCCGCGCGGTATGGATTATATCGGGTAAGCCCTTTTTGTCCGAACCGGAATGGAAGCGCGTTTTTGACCTGCTGCTTTGTCAGAATCTGAACGGCCGGGGAATCCTCTTAAAGGATTCCGTCTTTTTTCTGCTCTCAGGCCCGGGGCCGGAGCTTGAAAAAACTACTCTCGCCACCCTGTCGCGTTTCTGTGAAAAGCACCAGCTCCGCTGCGGTCTCAGCGATTCTTATACGGACATTCTCGACACGCACCGCATGAAAAACCAGGCCCGGCTGGCGCTCCACCTCTCCTCGCAGCCCATTGCCTTCTTTTCGCAGGTGCGCTACCAAAACCTGCTGAACCACTGCCTGCAGTACCCGGAACAGCGGGAGATCCTGCATCCGGCGATCCCGCTGCTTGCCCGCCATGACTGGGAATACCAGACCGAATACCTGGACACTCTGGCGGCCCTTTTAAACAGTCTCTACCATCAGCAAAACGCCGCCCGCCTTTTGCATATTCACCGCACCACGCTTCGCTACCGGCTGCAAAAAATCACCGAGCTTACCGGAATCTGCCTGGAGGACGCCGACGAAATGCTGTATTTGCAATTTTCCCTGGTTCTCTACCGCCGCTCATACGCCTGCCGAGCCGACACAGGCGCACTAGTGTCTTGGCCGGATATCATCAAGCCAAGACACTAACGCACCATTTCCCGGATGCACGCGTTCAGCCCCTCATGGTACCCTGCCGCATCCGCGCTCTTCGCCGGCAATTCTACCAGGCGCGCCCCCGGGATCCGCTTTGCGTACCACTCCCCATAGGCAAAGGGGTGCACCAGATCCTGGCGGCAGGCCGCGACGAGCACCGGCAGCCGCAGACTTTCCAGCTTCTTTTCATCGTCAAACGGCCGGCAGCCCGGCATGATCGCAAATTTCTCCGGCCGCTGCCGAGAATCCTCCTGCTCAAAGTGGTTTAAAAAGGCCTGCGCCCCCTGCGGCCATTGTTCGGAAAGCCGCCGAAGCGCCGGCTCCTGCACAAATCTCTGCGCCCCGTCCGCAAGCGGCAGCATCCGCGCCAGCGCGCCGAAGCACTCCCGCAAATCCTCCGGCATCGGTTCTGCCAGCCAGGCCGGACGCACAAGGATCAGCCCCATAAGCCGTTCGGGGCAGCGCAGCGCCGCCTGGACCGACACGCCGGCCCCCATCGACAACCCGCCCAGGTAAAAATGCTCCAGGCCCAAATGATCCGCCAGCGCCAGCACATCGTCCCCCATAGAATCAAAATTCATATGCTCCCAGTCCGCGCCGCTCTTCCCATGCCCCTGCTGGTCCGGAGAGATCAGCCGCACGCCCTCTCTGGCGTCGATATTTTCATATGTATAGCTTCCGTCGTTTCCCAGCCCGTGTAAAAAGAGGAAGGGGATCCCTTCCCCCTGTTCCTCGTAGTGAAAAGAAATCCCCTTGTGGGTAAAGCTGCCCATCGCCTTCTCCCTCCTTCATTTATACTGCATGCGAATAAAAGTTTCTCAACCGCCTTTCAATACTCCCTTAGTCCGGAATTACAGTTTCCGGATCCGCTCCACCGCCTTCACGGTATTTTCATAGCTGCCAAAACCGGTCAGGCGGAAATACCCCTCGCCGCTGGGGCCAAAGCCGGAACCAGGCGTCCCCACGACATTCGCCTTCTCGAGCAAATAGTCAAAAAACTCCCAAGAAGTCATCCCCGCCGGAACCTTCAGCCACACATAGGGCGCATTGACGCCGCCGTAGACCGTATATCCGGCCGCCGCCAGACCGTCGCGGATCGTGCGGGCATTTTTCATGTAATACGCCACCTGTTCCTTTAACTGCGCCCGGCCGGCCTCGCTATAGACCGCCTCGCCTGCCCGCTGAATGATGTACGGCGCGCCGTTGTATTTTGTTCCATGGCGTCTGGCCCACATATCATGCAGGGACGCGCCGTCCCTCACCAGATCCTTCGGAACGACCGTATATCCCAGCCGCACTCCGGTAAAGCCCGCGTTTTTGGAAAAGCTCTTAAATTCGATCGCGCAGGTCCTGGCCCCCTTGCACTCATAAATGGTATGCGGTACATTCTCCTCGGAAATATAAGCCTCGTACGCGGCGTCATACAGAATCAACGCCCCGTTTTCATTGGCGTAATCCACCCATTTTTGCAGCTCCTCGCGGGAGATCGTCGTCCCGGTAGGGTTGTTCGGGTAGCACAGATAGATCAGATCGGGCGTCTTTTGGGGCAGTGCCGGACAAAAATGATTTTCCTCGGTACAGGGCATGTACACGACATCGCTCCACATACCGGTTTCCTTATCATAGATCCCGGTACGGCCCGCCATCACATTGCTGTCCACATAGACCGGATAGACCGGATCGCAGACCGCCACCACATTGTCAAGACTGAACAGCTCCTGAATATTGGAGCAGTCGCACTTCGCGCCGTCGGATACAAAAATCTCATCGGCCCGGATATCGCATCCCCGGACCTCGTAATCCCCCTTTACGATCGCCTCGCGCAGGAATTCATAGCCAAGATCCGGCGCATAGCCGTGAAACGTCTCGGCCTGCCCCATCTCCTCCACCGCTTTATGCATCGCTTCGATAATCGCCGGCGCCAGCGGCTGCGTCACATCGCCGATCCCCAGGCGGATAATATCCGCTTCCGGATGGTCCTGCGTATACGCGCGCACCTTTTTGCCGATCGTCGAAAAGAGGTAGCTGCCCGGCAGCTTCTGATAATTGTCATTTACTTTATACATCGTACTCTCCTTTTTTGCCTTACAGATTGATTTCGCCGGTAAATACTTCCGCCGCCGGGCCGCTCATCTCGACCAGTCCGGTATCGGGGTTCCAATGGACTTTCAGGCTGCCGCCCAAAAGGCGGACGTTGACCGTGCGGTCCGCCAGACCGGCCAGCATCGCGGCCACGGCGCTCGCGCAGGCTCCGGTCCCGCAGGCCAGCGTCTCGCCGGAACCGCGCTCCCAGACCCGCATCTCCAGCTGGCTGCGGCTGTGAACGACCACAAATTCCACGTTCGTGCGGTCCGCAAAACGCGGGTGGCTCTCCAGCGCCGGCCCCAGCGTTTCCACCGGCGCCTCCGCCATATCGTCATAAAAAAGCACCGTATGCGGGTTTCCCATGGAAATGCCGATCGTCCGGCAGTCCGCCCCGTTTGCGGTCACCGTCTCCCAGATCGGCGTGCTTTCGGCCAGCGTGTGGTTCAGCGGAATATTCTGCGACGCCGTCGTTAAAATCGGCAGGCCCATATCCACCGTCACCATTGTCACCTTGTTGTTCTGAACCGTCAGCTGCACGTTGCGGATCCCGGCCCCCGTTTCGATCGCCAGCACCGTCATATTGGTCAGACCGTGCTCGTACACATATTTGGCCACGCAGCGGATGCCGTTGCCGCACATCGCCCCCTGCGAGCCGTCGGCATTGTACATCTCCATGCAGAAATCCGCTGTCTGCGAGGGCTTAATCAAGATCAGCCCGTCGGAGCCGACGCCAAAGTGACGGTCGCTCAAGAGTTCGGCCAGGCGGGCCGGCGTAAATGGCGTAAGCTGTTCAAACGGCGTCTCCACACAGTCCACATAGATATAATCGTTGCCGATCCCATGCATTTTCGTGAATTTCATACACTCTCCATTCTGCCGCCGAACGGGCGGCCCCTTTACCGCAAAAGGCTTCTAAAACAAAATCGAAATAATCATCTGCGCCGTCTCTACCATATTTGTGCCGCTGTCCATGCTGCATTTCTGGATATAGCGATGCGCTTCGGTTTCCGTCATATTGTTCCGCTCCATCAGGATCCGCTTAGCGTTGGTAATCAGGTTGCGTTCCTGTTCCGTGCGCACGCGCGCGACCTCCCGCAGCTTTTTGCGCCGCCTCTCCTGCGCTTCGCAGACCATCTCCAGCGTATTTACCAGGTCGTGGATTTTCAGCGGCATTCCGACAAATACGATATCGCTGCGGCGCTCGTTCCAGTAGCCGGGCGAAGCCACCATCAGCATGTCAAAGCCGGCCGGCAGCTGCTCCTTCAGACGAAAGGCAATCATATCCGGGAATTGATACCCGCAGACGACCACCCCGTGATCCAGGCTCTCGGCGTAATTGATGGCCGCTGCCCCGGTCTGGCAGACGGCTGTCACGGAAAACCCATTGCGAACCAGCACATTTTTTATGTTTTTTGCGTCCTCAATCTTTTTGAAGGTTACCAGGATATTGACCATGCTCGAGCCCCCACGCTTTTGTTTCGCAAAACGCCCGGCTCAATACTTATTGAGATACTGCTCCAGCTCCCATTGGGTCACCTGGGCATTGTAGGTATTCCATTCTCTGCGTTTTGTTTTAATATATGCTTTCGCAATCTGTTTTCCCAATATTTCTTTGATAAAATCATCCTGGTTCAGAGCCTCGATCGCTTCGCCCAGGCTCATGGGCAGCTGCAGCAGGTTCAGCTCCGCCAGCTCCACCCGGTCCATCTTCGCCAGGTTCTGCTTCATCGGTTCCGGCGCCTCCAGCCCTTTTTGAATCCCCCAAAGCCCCGCCGCCAGTACGGTCGCAAACGCCAGATAGGGATTGGTCGTACCGTCCGGGGAACGCAGCTCGATCAGCGTATCCTTCGTCATACGGTTCGGAATCCCGATCAGCGAATCGCGGAACTTCGTCGACCAGGTTACGGTGACTGGCGCTTCATAGCCCGGCACGAACCGCTTATACGAATTGACCAGCGGGTTCAAAATGGCCGTCATCCCCGGCATATGCCCTAAAATGCCCGCGATAAACGAATACGCCGTTTCGCTCAGCCCCCGCGGATCGGCCGGGTCGGCGAATACGTCCCGCCCCTCCAGATCCGCCAGCGACATAAACAGATGCATGCCGGAACCATATTCATTACTCTTTGGCTTGGGCATAAAGGTCGCGTGCAGACCGTGGCGCTTGGCAATCGATTTCGTCGCCATCTTAAAGGTCATCAGGTTATCCGCCGCCGTCAGCGCGTCGGAAGGCGCAAAGTCGATTTCATGCTGCGCCGCCGCGATCTCGTGGTGGGAGGACTCGATCTCAAAGCCCATTTCTTCTAAATTCAGCACAATATCCCGGCGCACATTCTCCGCAAAATCATTGGGCGCCACGTCAAAATAGCTGGCCTTCTCATGGGTGATCGTCGTCGGCAGTCCCTCATCGTCCACCTGGAACAGGAAAAACTCGCACTCCGGCTTCAGCTGAAAACGATATCCCATCTCCCGGGCCTGCGCGCACACCCGCCGCAGAACGCTGCGGCAGTCCCCGCCGGCCGGCTGGCCGTCCTCATCGTAGATATCACAGATCAGGCGCGCCACCTTGCCCTGCTGCGGCCGCCAGGGGAAAATCTCAAACGTATCCAGGTCCGGATGCAGGCACATGTCGTACCGCGCTTGCCCGCTCAGCCCCTCGATGGCCGCCCCGTCAAACGTGCACTGATTGCAAAGCGCTTTTGTCAGCTGGCTGGAAGTGATCGCCACATTTTTAATCATACCGAATATATCGGTGAACTGCAGACGGATGAATTCCACATCCTCCTCTTCTACGATCCGGAGGATATCTTCCCTGCCGTATCTTGCCATATCCCTGCCTTCCTTTCTTACCGCTGTGGTATTTCCATGATCCAAAAAAACGGCCTTCCCTGCTGTGCGGATGCCGTTGTCCCGCTCCTCATCATAGCATGGGGACAAGGATTTGTAAAGAGTTCACCGGCTTGTAAAGCCGAAAATCTGATCGGCCTCACAGGATCAGGTCCGCTGTCCTCGCGCTCGTAAGCCGCAGCAAGGCATCCGGCGCTATCTCGATCTGGAATCCGATCTTACCGGCACTTACAATAACAGAAGGAAGCGTCAGCACCGATTCATGGAACACGGTGGGAAACGCTTTCTTCATTCCCAGCGGCGAACAGCCGCCGCGCACATAACCGGTGAGCGGTGTGATCTCTTTTACGTGGATCATCTCAATCGACTTTTCCCCCACGGCTCTGGCCGCCTTTTTCAGATTGAGCTCCGCATCCACCGGCAATACAAACACATAATAATTGCGGCCGCTCCCATGCGTTACCAGTGTTTTAAAAACCTGTTTGGGGTCCTCCCCCAGTAACGCGGCTACCGTCTCCCCGTCTACCGCCTCCTTGCCATGGGGGTACTCATGCGTTTGGTAGGGTACTTTATGCTGTTCCAGCAGACGCATTACATTTGTTTTTTGTTCCGCCATCGTATTGGCTTCTCCTCTCTTTTTCATTGCTTCTACGCCTGAAAAACCGCTTCCCTTTGCGGCTTTGCGACGAGCACGATCGCCAGCGGAAATTTTACATGCTTCCGAAAAAATTCCCGCATTGCCAGCTGGTGGTTTTCGATTCCATACACCGCGTTCAGAAATCGAACGGTTTGCCGGTCCGTCTCATCCGTTCCTTCTTTCACGGCTTCCCCGTCATTTCCCGGCTTTTCTTCTTCCCGGATAAACGTCGCAAAATGCGCTCCCTTTCCATGCCAGTACGCAATCACCCCGGCGCTCCTGCCCCTGGTCCGTTCCAGCGCCCGCTCCGCGCCCCGGCGGGTAAACGCCGCCCGGAACCGAAAACCTCTTCGATGCAGATACCACCAGACCGCCAGCGGATGACTGCCGATCCGTCCGCCCCACAGAAGCATGCGCTCCATCCGGCGGGCCACCTCCTGCGGCGGCTCGGGCCGGTTCATAAAACGCAGGAAATTAAAACAGGCAATCCAGCCGCAGCCGGTTTCTCTGCTCGTTTTGCATCCATAGCTGATCCCTGAAAGTCTCCCCTGATGGATCAGATAGCCGTCGCGTGAATAGGCAGCCGGATCAATGTCATCGCTCCTTCCCGCGCGCCTGAAACGTATATCCCAAAAATCCCGCATCCTGCCTCCCCGCCTCCTCTGCTTATCCGTGTTCCCAGGACATCATGATATATCTGTGGGTATTTCCTCTCTGTCGCCCGTGCTCTCAGGGTAGAATGGCATATCCGCGCGGCGTCTCGCATTCTGCACAGCGAAGCGCCGGATTCTAATATTTATTCATCTAATTTTACTAAACCTGCGTAATTTTAGCATTTTTATTCATTTTTCCCTTGATTTTTCCCCGACATAGGTGTATATTTATGAACATCGTTTTAAACAAATTCATGTGTGCCGCCGATACGGCACGCTGCCAAGGCAAAAACCGGCATCTGCCGTTACAAATTCCGGGAGGACAAGGATTATGAAAGAAAAAGTTGTATTAGCCTATTCCGGCGGATTGGACACTACAGCCATTATTCCCTGGCTGAAAGAAAATTTTGACTATGAAGTTATCTGCTGCTGCATCGACTGCGGGCAGGGAAATGAATTGGACGGCCTGGAGGAGCGGGCAAAGCTCTCCGGCGCTTCCAAATTATACATTGAAAATATCATTGATGAATTCTGCGACGACTACATTATGCCCTGCGTACAGGCCGGTGCCGTCTATGAGAACAAATATCTTCTCGGTACCTCTATGGCCCGCCCGGTCATCGCCAAACGCTTGGTGGAAATCGCCCGCAAGGAAGGGGCAACTGCCATCTGCCACGGGGCAACCGGAAAAGGAAACGATCAGATCCGCTTTGAACTGGGCATCAAAGCCCTTGCCCCGGATCTGACCATCATCGCCCCATGGCGCATGACCGATGTGTGGACCATGCAGTCCCGGGAGGACGAGATCGAGT
>CANSWW010000033.1 GCA_947650845.1 uncultured Lachnospiraceae bacterium | reverse complement strand
CCATACAATTATGGGGGAATAGGAAAGCTCACGACTTAAGGGTATATAGGGTGACCAAGTTTATTCCCATGACCGGCGTTACCCTGCCGCTTGTCAGCTACGGAGGCAGCTCCGTGCTGAGCACGTTTGTACTATTTAGCATTGTCCAGGGCTTTATCCTGATGAAGCAAAATGAGGAAAAGAAAGTTGAAAAAATCAGAAAATCAGAAGCCAGAAAATCAGAAGCCAGAACCCGCGGCCGCGTCCCGAAGCAGGGAGCCGGCGAGTAAGAAGCCGGCGGCGACCGGCAAACGGATGAATCGGGAGATTCTGACCTTTGCCTACCTGTTTTTATTTGTCTTTGCGGCCTTTGTCGGATATTTTGTCTGGTTTCAGGTCCGCGAAAGCGAAGCGGTCGTAAACAACACCTACAACAAACGAGTGGAGAGCCTCATAAACCGCACGGTGCGCGGGCGCATCCTAAGCAGCGACGGCACGGTCCTGGCGGAGACCCTGACCGAGGCGGACGGCGCGGAACGGCGCTACTATCCGTACGGCGAGAAGCTGGCCCATACCACGGGCTATGTGGGACAGGGCAAGACAGGGATCGAATCGCTGGCCAATTATTATCTTCTCAGCTCCCATGAGAGCGCCTGGGCCCAATTCGTCAACGACGTCATCGAGGAGAAAAACATCGGCGACGATGTGCGCACGACGATCGATCTCGATCTGCAGCTGGCGGCCTGCGAGGCGATGGACGGCCGAAAGGGCGCGCTGGTGGCGCTGCAGGCTTCGACGGGGAAAATTCTGGCCATGGTTTCCAATCCGGCCTTTGACCCTAATATTATTGCCGAACAGTGGGCAGACTTAACGGCAGAGGACAATCATGAGGCGAATTTGCTCAACCGGGCCACGCAGGGCTTGTATCCGCCGGGATCGACGTTTAAGCTCGTCACTTTGTTGGAATACATCCGCGAATATCCGGATACCTGGCAGGATTTCACCTATGACTGCCACGGGGTTAATGAGGAGGACGGCTACAAGATCCGCTGCTATGACAGCACGGCCCACGGACATCTGACGCTTGAAGAGGCGCTAATTGAGTCCTGCAACGGGGCCTTTGCGGCGATCGGGCAGCTGCTTGACAAAGAAAAATTCGCCGCCACCTGCGACGCGCTCTTGTTTAACCAGAAGCTTCCGTTAGAGATTGCCGGCAATGCGGCCAGCTTTACGCTGCCGGCCGACAGCAATGCCTGGGCGACGGCCCAGACGGCGATCGGGCAGGGGAAAACGCAGATGACGCCGCTTCTGTGCACGATGATTACGGCGGCCATTGCCAACGACGGCGTGATGATGCAGCCCTATGTCCTGGACAGCGTCTGGTTTGGGGACAAGCTGCTGACGCAGTTTGAGCCGGTGACTTACGGTACGGTGATGAGTTCGGAGGAGGCGCGGATTTTACAGAAGATGATGCGGGCGGTCATCGAAGAGGGGTCGGCCCGTTCGCTGCGTTCAAAGCTGTATGAGGCGGCCGGTAAGACGGGGACGGCGGAATATGTGACCGGTTCCGATACGACGCATGCCTGGTTTACCGGTTTTGCCGGCGAAGGGGAGGATTGTATCGCCGTCAGCGTGATCCTGGAAGGAGCCGGCACCGGCAGCGCGCAGGCCGCGCCCGTAGCGGCGGCGGTATTTGAGGAATATTTCGGCCGATAGGCTCTTGCCTAACCCCGCAAAAAGCGCTATACTGGTGTACAAGGCTTAGGAAAAGGGCTTGAAACACACCGAATTCAGGAGGAATTGCAGATGATTGAGGCAACGAGCTGCGGGGGTGTGGTAATTTTTCGTGGGAAAATCCTGCTTTTGTATAAAAACTATCGAAATAAATACGAAGGCTGGGTGCTGCCCAAGGGTACGGTGGAGGCCGGCGAAGATTATCAGGACACGGCGCTTCGGGAGGTAAAGGAAGAGGCTGGCATCGACGCCAGGATTATGAAGTATATCGGGAAGAGCCAGTATACGTTTAACGTACCCAGGGATACGGTGGAAAAGGATGTGCACTGGTACCTGATGCAGGGCTCGAGCTACTACAGCAAACCGCAGAGAGAGGAATTTTTTACGGATTCCGGATATTATAAGTTCCATGAGGCGTATCATCTTTTGAAGTTTGCGAACGAGAAGCAGATTTTGGAGAAGGCGTATAATGAATACCAGGAGCTGAAAAAACGGAATCAGTGGAATGGAGAATGAAGAATGAATCAGGATTATCAAACATTGACAAGCCATATAGAGAAAATGGCCGCTTTGCGGGCCGCGTTGACCTTGTTTGACTGGGACACGGAGACGACGGCGCCGCCCAAATCGTTGGAGTTGACCGCGCGCATGGTAGGACAGCTGTCGTCCCTGGACTTTGAGGCCCTGGTGAACGACGAGGTAAGAAAGCTCTTGCAAAGGCTTGCCGAAGCCGACGATTTGACGCCGGCGCAGGCGGCCGTCGTGCGGCTGCTTCGTAAAGAGCTTGAGAATATGGAAAAAATTCCGCCAAAGGAGTACCGCGCTTTTTGCGAGCTGCAGGCCCGGGCGACGAGCGTGTGGGCGCAGGCCAAGCAGAACGACGATTTTGACGCCTTTGCGCCGGTCCTTGCGGACATGATTGGCTATGTAAAGAAATTTGCCGGATATCGCCGCAAAGAGGGGCAGAGCCTCTATGACGCCGAGCTTAACGAATACGAAGAGGGATTTACGAAAGAGGTGCTGGATCCGTTCTTTGCCCTGCTGAAGGAAAAGATCGTGCCGCTTTTGAAGAAGGCGGCGGCCAAAAACGCTTCCTTTGATAAGAGCGTTTTACGGCGGCGCTTTGAGATTGAAAAGCAGAAGGAATTTAACCGCTGGCTGGCCGGGTATATCGGCTTTGATTTTGACAGGGGCGTGATGGCCGAGAGCGAGCATCCGTTTACGACCGAGCTTCACAACCACGATGTGCGCATCACAAACCACTACCATGAGGAGGCGGTGGAGAACGCGATCTTTTCGACGATCCATGAGGGCGGCCACGCGATTTATGAAATGAATGTGGCCGACGAGCTGACGCAGACGCCGGCCGGCGGGGGCGCCTCCTGCGGCATGCATGAGTCCCAGTCCCGTTTTATGGAAAATATGCTGGGGCGCAGCCATGCTTTCTGGGAGCCGGTGTATCCGAAGCTGAAGGAATATTTCCCCGAGCAGCTTGGGGAGCTGGCGCTGAACGACTTTGTGCGTCTCATCAATAAAGCGGAGCCGAGCCTGATCCGCACGGAGGCGGACGAGCTGACCTACTGCCTGCATGTGATGATCCGCTATGAGCTGGAGAAGGAGCTGATCGACGGCGATCTCTCGGTGGAAGAGCTTCCCCAAGCCTGGAACGACCGCTATGAGGCGTATTTGGGCGTGCGGCCGCAAAACGACCGCGAAGGGGTACTGCAGGATATCCACTGGTCGCAGGGCAGCTTCGGTTATTTTCCGTCCTATGCCCTTGGCAATGCCTTTGCCGCCCAGATTTACCACGCGATGAAAAAAGATCTCGCGGTGGAGGAGTGTCTGCGAAACGGCGATCTCCGGCCGATCCGGGACTGGCTGAAGGAAAAAATTCACCGCTTTGGCCAGGTCAAGAAAACGCGGCAGCTGCTGCGGGAGGCGACAGGCGAGGACTTCAATCCGCAGTACTACATCGATTACCTGACAGAGAAGTTCACGAAATTATACGAGTTAGAGACGGAATGACTACCAGAGAGAAGGAGCCGCTGCCAAGGCTGCAGCAGCTCCTTCCTTTCCGAGTAGATCTACATGCGCCGCCGGCGCGGCGCGCTACTAAGGCGCGAGGGACGGGGAGAGGATGGAAAAGAAACCGCTTGTGATTTTGACGGGGCCTACGGCCGTGGGGAAAACGGCGCTGTCACTGGCGTTAGCGCGGGCTATCGACGGGGAGATTGTCAGCGCCGATTCGATGCAGGTCTATCGCTATATGGATATCGGCTCGGCGAAAATAGGGCCAAAGGAGATGCAGGGGATCCCGCATCATCTGGTGGACGTACTGATGCCCTGGGAGGATTTTAACGTGGTCCGCTTCCAGCAGCTGGCCAAGGAGGCCTGCGCGGGAATTTGGGAGCGGGGGCATATTCCGATTGTCACCGGCGGCACCGGCTTTTACATACAGGCGCTCTTGTATGATATCGATTTTACGGAAAACGACGCGGATATGGGAATAAGAGAAAGGCTGGAGGGCCTGGCGAAGGAGCGGGGCGGGCAGGCCCTGTATGAACGGCTTTTGCAGGTCGATCCGGCTTCGGCTAAGGCGATCCATGCCAATAATACGAAGCGTGTCATCCGGGCGCTTGAATTCTATGAGAAAACCGGCACGCCGATCTCCGCGCACAACGAGGAGCAGCGGCAGAAGAAAAGCCCCTACCGTTTTCTCTACGCGGTGCTGACCCGTAAGAGGGAGGTCTTATATGAACGGATTGACCGGCGCGTGGAGCAGATGCTTAAAAGAGGGCTTTTAAACGAAGTAGAGACGCTGGCGAAAATGGGATGCACCAGACAGATGACGGCGATGCAGGGGCTGGGCTATAAAGAAATGCTTGATTATCTTGAGGGGCGGCTTTCCTGGGAGGAGGCGGTCCATATCATCAAGCGGGATACGCGCCATTTTGCCAAGCGGCAATTGACGTGGTTTCGCCGGGAGCGGGAAGCGGTCTTTTTTTCCGTTGACGCCAAGGAAGAAGCCGAGGTGCTTTGCGAGCTGCTGGCGCGTCTGAAAAGAGAAAGGATTACGGATTACAATGAGGGATGATAAGGAGCAGGAGCTTTTGCTTAACACTATGTACCGGGAGCTGGGAGTGAGCGATCCGGTGCTTGCCTACGGCCGGCAGGTGGAGGCAAAACTGGCAGAGCGGTTCGTAGAGATTGACCGCACGGCCGAGTACAATCAGCTGAAGGTACTGCGGGCGATGCAGAAAAACCGGGTCTGCGCGGAGCATTTTGCCGCCTCGAGCGGTTATGGGTATAACGACGACGGGCGCGATACGCTGGAGGCGGTCTATGCCGATGCCTTTGGCGCGCCGGCGGCATTGGTGCGCCCGCAGATCATCTGCGGTACTCAGGCGCTGTACCTGGCGCTGTCGGCGAACCTTCTGCCGGGGGAGGAATTGTTTTCCCCGGTCGGAAAGCCGTATGATACGCTGGAGGAGGTGATCGGCATCCGCCCCTCGATCGGCAGCCTGGCCGAATACGGCGTGACCTATGCGCAGGCAGATCTTCTGCCGGACGGCCGCTTTGATTATGAAGCGATCCGGGCCGCGATCGGGCCGCGCACGAAGCTGGCGACGATTCAGCGCTCAAAGGGCTATGCGTCCCGGCCGACGCTTTCGGTAGCCCGCATCGGCGAGCTGATCGCCTTTTTGAAGCAGTGCAAGCCGGATTTGATCTGTATGGTGGACAACTGCTACGGGGAGTTCGTCGAGGAGCAGGAGCCGACCGAGGTCGGGGCGGATCTGATCGTCGGCTCCCTGATTAAAAACCCGGGCGGCGGCCTGGCGCCCTGCGGCGGCTATATTGCCGGCCGGGAGGATTTGATCGAGCGCTGCGCCCGCCGTTTAAGCTCTCCGGGGCTTGGCAAAGAGGTCGGAGCCAACTTGGGCGTCAATCGGGATCTCTACCAGGGCTTCTTCCTGGCGCCGACGGTGACGGCCGGCGCTTTGAAGGGCGCGATCTTTGCGGCCAATCTCTATGAGCGTCTGGGATACCGGGTAATCCCGGACGGATCGGAGAGCCGCCACGATATTATCCAGGCGGTGGAGCTAAAAAGCCCACAGGCGCTGTGCGCGTTCTGCGAGGGGATCCAGGCAGCCGCGCCGGTGGACAGCTATGTGACGCCGGTGCCCTGGGATATGCCGGGCTATGACTCCCAGGTCATTATGGCGGCCGGCGCGTTTGTGCAGGGATCGTCGATCGAGCTTTCGGCGGACGGGCCCCTGCGTCCCCCCTATACGGCGTTTTTCCAGGGCGGCCTTACCTGGCAGCACGCCAGGCTGGGAATCCTTTTGTCGCTTGAGAAGCTGGTGGAGAAAGGAATCGTGACTTTGGCATAATTGTAACGATGCGAAACAAACACTATACAATTTTTGGGAAATATGATATAATGATCTATAACGCAAAAGAGGACCATAAGGAGAGAACCGACTATGAAAGGAAAAAATAACTGGACCCTGTTCCTCTTATTGTTGGCCGGGGTGGTTTTGGGCGGCTTTTTAGGAAGCCTGGCGCAGAGCGTACCGTGGCTGGACTGGCTGAATTACGGGCAGACCTTTGGCCTGCAGAACCCGATTGTGCTGGAGCTGGGGATTTTGGTTCTGACCTTTGGGCTGAGCATTAAGATTACGATTGCGGGCATCATCGGCATTATTGTCGGTATTATCGTGTACCGTTATATCTGACAGGCCGGGCGCACCGGCCGCGCCGCACGGCGCAGGCTTCTTTGCTGGGAGAGAGTAAGGGAGACGGATTGAAACAAAATAAAATGGAACGACTGCTGCCTAAGGAGCAGCGGCCCTATGAAAAATGCAAGGACAAGGGGGCGGCCGCCCTCACGAACCAGGAGCTGATCGCGATCCTTTTACGCACGGGCTCCCGGGAGGAGTCGGCGCTGGAGCTGGCCGGGCGGATCCTTCGCTACAGTCCCGGAGAAGAGGGGCTTAAAGGCCTGCACGCCATGTCGGAGGAACAGCTGATGCAGCTGCCGGGAATCGGCCGCATCAAGGCGATGCAGCTGAAATGCGTCTGCGAGCTGTCCCGCCGCCTGGCAAAAGAGACGGCCGGTCCCTCGGCGGAGTTTACAAGCCCGCAGGCGATCGCCAGTTATTATATGGAAGATATGCGTCACAAACAGCAGGAGGAGCTGCTGCTTGTGATGTTAAACGGACGGAACCGCCGCATTGGCGAGAGCACAATCTCCAAGGGGACGGTGAACGGCTCGCTGGTTTCTCCGCGGGAGATTTTCCTGGAAGCCTTTCGTCATCAGGCGGTATCGATCGTCCTTCTGCATAACCATCCCAGCGGCGACCCGACGCCCAGTGAGGAGGACAAGCTGGCGACGAACCGGGTGCAGGAGGCCGGCCGGCTTGTGGGGATTGAGCTGCTTGACCATATCATCATCGGGGACGGCCGCTATATCAGCTTAAAAGAGCAAGGAATTATGAGTGTATGAAGAATAAGAAGAAACTGCGGGACATCCCGTCTCGCCACATTTTATACGTGGTGGTAGTGCTATGCGCCGTGATGATCGGCGCCACCTGGGTGCTTGGCAACACAAACCCGGTGACCAACACGATCGCGCGGGCGGTGATCCCGATGCAGACCGGGCTCAACGAGCTGGGCAGCAGCCTGGCCGATCAGATCGAGCGGGTGCGCACCCTTTGGGGGGCGCAGGAGGAAAACGCGCTCTTAAAAGAGGAAAACGCGGTCCTGCGCAGTGAGAACAGCCGCCTTTTAGAGCAGAGCTATGAGCTGGAGCGGCTGCGCGATTTGCTGGGGCTTAAGGATGAGTATTCCCAATATACGATGACGGCCGCGCGGGTGATCCAGAAGGACAGCGGCAACTGGTACCATAGCTTCCTGATTGATAAGGGGACGGCCGACGGGCTGCAGGTGGGCTGCAACGTGCTGGCCGGCGGCGCGGAGGGCGGTCTTGTGGGGATCGTGACTTCCGTGGGGGAGAACTATGCCAGGGTCCGCGCCATTATAGACGATACGAGCCGGGTGGGCGGCATGCTTTTGAGCGATGAGACCGGGACCTCCTGCGTGGTTTCCGGCGATTTGGAGCTGATGAACGAGGAGGAGTGCCTGCGTCTGAACTACATTGACAAGGATGTGGAGGTAGAGGACGGGATGCGGATCTTAACCTCCAATCTGAGCAGCGATTACCTGCCGGGGATTTTGATCGGCTATGCCCGCGACGTGGCGGTGGACAGCAGTAACCTACAGCAGGCCGGTTACCTAACGCCGGCCGTGCAGTTTGACAGCCTGCGGGAGGTTGTGGTGATCCTGGATTTGAAGGTAAAGGAAGAGACAGACGGAGAGTAACGGCGTATGAAGGGAATTCTATCGAGAGCGGTGGTGACGGGGATTTTGATCCTGGCCGCCTTCCTGCTTCAGAATAATATATTCGCGGCGCTTCCCATCATCCGCACGACGCCGAATCTGTTACTGCTAGTGACGGTGACCTTTGGGCTTTTACACGGAAAGCTGACGGGACTGGCGGTGGGATTTTTTGCCGGGCTTTTGATGGACATGTTCGGCGGCACGCTTTTGGGACAATATGCGCTGATTTTGAGCGTCCTGGGCTATGCCAGCGGCTTTTTTACGCCGTACTTTTTCCTGGAATATGTCACGCTGCCGATGGGCGTCTGCGCCGGCTGTGAGCTGATCTACGGCTTTTATGTGTATGTAATCGGTTTTCTGCTGCGGGGGCGTCTGAACCTGCCGTATTATTTCAGGACGATCATGCCGCAGGAGACGATCTATACGGTAGTGCTCTTGGTGGTCGTGTATCGTTTCCTGATGTTTGTGAACCGTAAGCTGGAGGAAGCCGCGAAAAGAAGGAGTGCCGAGAAGTTTGATTAAGGATTTTTGGGAAATTTTTCGATATGGCTTGAAAAAGGTGGTAACATCCCGCATTACGCCGCTGATTCTTATCTTTGGCGTCATGTTTGGCCTGCTGGTGGTAAAGCTGTTTGAGCTGCAGGTGCTTGAGGGGGCCGGTTATCAGGAGGAATACCTGGAAAATACCAGGCGGGAGATCTATACGGCGGCCACCCGCGGGAATATCTATGACCGCAACGGCGTGCCGCTTGCCTACAATGAGCTGACCTATGCGGTCACCGTGACGGATACGGGGGATTACCCGACCGGGTATGAGAAAAATAAGATGCTGTTGCGCCTGGTACAGCTCTTGTCCGACTATGAGGCAACGCTGGTCAGCGATGTGCCGCTGGCACTGCAGAGGGACGGAAGCCTGGTCTTTACGACCTCCTCGGAGTCCCGCCACCGGGCATTTCTGCGGGATTTTTATCGTCTGAGCTCGGCCGATGAGCTGGATACCTATGACGAGGACGGCATGCTTATAAACCGAAGCAGCATCTCGGCCGAAGAGGTGTACGAGGAGTATATAAGCCGCTACGGAATCGGCAGGAACAGCCGCAATGAGAAGGACGGAACCTATGAATTTACCAAGGAAGAGGGGCTGCAGCTCATCAACCTGCGCTACGCAATGGCCAGCAGCGCCTACCGTCAGTATGAGGCCGTTACGCTGGCTACCGGTCTGGGCATCGAGGCGATGATGGCGGTGGAGGAGAGGGCGGCCGATCTTTTGGGGGTCCACATCGAAGAACGGACCCTGCGGATTTACAACGATGCCTATGAATTTGCGCATATTTTAGGCTATACGGGCAAGGCCTCCAATGAGGATCTGGAGACGTTGCAGGCCCAGGCGGAGGAGGCCGGGGTGGCCAGAGAGCGTTCGTACGCGCTGGGCGATGTGGTGGGAAAGGCCGGCATCGAGGAATATATGGAGCTGGAGCTGGCCGGGACCAAGGGATATTCGGAGATTTATGTGGACAATGTGGGCCGGATTGTAGAGACGGTGAACAGCACCGACTCGATTGCCGGCAATGATGTGTATCTGAGCATTGACCGCGACCTGCAGGTGGGCATTTACCATCTGGCGGAACAGATGGTGGCCGGGATTCTGGTGGACCGTATTTCTACGATTGAGCCGGACGATCCCAATATGTCTCTCAAGGACGAGACGCCGATCAAAATGGTCTACTACCAGCTGATCGGCAATAACATCCTGTCGATGGCGGATTTTTACCGTGAGGGCGCTTCCGAGGTGGAGAGGGATATCTACGCCAAAATGGAGGATGAGCGCAGCATGGTTATGGATGAGATCCGTTATGAGCTGACGCGGGAGGATCCGCGCAGCTACAATGACATGGATGAAAATAACCAGATTTATATGAGCTATATCATGACGCTTTTGCGGGAGGGCGAATATGTGCTGTCGGATCGGGTGGATACCTCGGATGAGCTCTACAAGGCCTGGAGCGAAGGCAATATAAGCCTGAAGGAGTATCTGTACCATGCCATCAGCATGAACTGGATCGACACCTCGAAGCTGGAGATGACGGAGCGCTACCCTACCGCCGAGCGGATCTACGATACGATGCTTGACAAGGTAATGGAAATTCTGGAGACGAATTCCGATTTCTGCAAAAAAATCTATCAGATTCTGATTTATAACGGGACGATTTCCGGCCAGGAGCTCTGTCTGGCGCTGTTTGAGCAGGGCGTGCTGGAATGGAACGAGGAGGATGTGGAAAAGGTTCGGGAGGGCGGCGCCGGCACGGCGTTTTCATTCCTGATCGACAAGATTAAGCGGCTGGAAATCACACCGGGCGAGCTGGCCCTGATGCCCTGCGCCTGCTCGGTGATCCTAACCGATCTCGACACGGGAGAGGTGCTGGCGATGGTTTCCTATCCCAGCTATGATATCAATCGTCTGTCCGGCACGGTAGAAGCCGCCTATTACAGCCAGCTGCGTGAGGACGCGGCCACGCCTCTGTACAATACGGCGACCCAGGTGCTGCGGGCCCCCGGCTCGGTATTCAAGATGATTACGGCGGCCGCCGGCCTGGAGGAGGGCGTGATTACGGAGGAGGAGCTGATCAACGATACGGGTACGTATTACCAGTTTGACAACCAGTTCCAGCTGCGCTGCTGGAATACGCGGGGGCATGGCCCGCTGAATGTGGTGGGGGCCCTGGGCTGGTCTTGCAACTATTTCTTTTGCGAGACGGGATACCGCCTGTCGCTGGATGAAAACGGGAATTACAGCTCGGTTGTGGGCCTGAGCCGTCTGAAAAAGTACGCGGATCTGTTTGGCTTTAATTCGACGTCGGGGATTGAAATCTATGAGAGCGAGCCGAGCTTTTCGAGTGAGAACCCGATCCCTTCGGCAATCGGCCAGGGCTCCCATGCCTTTGCGAACGTCCATCTGGCCCGCTATCTGGCGGCGATCGCGACAAAGGGAAAGATGTATCGCTTAACGCTTTTGGACCGTCTGACGGATTCCACAGGCAATGTGATCCGCCGGCATGAGCCGGAGGTGGAGTACCAGATTGATTTTCAGGAGAGGATCTGGGAGCTTCTGTGGGACGGTATGTACAGCGTGGTGACAAACGGCGGTGTGGCGGCTCCTTTCCAGGAGTGCGCGGTATCCTTAGCCGGAAAGACGGGGACCGCGCAGGAGGCGACCAACCGGCCGAACCATGCGCGTTTTGTAGGCTTTGCCCCGTATGAGGATCCTGAGATCGGCATCACGATCACGATCCCGAACGGCTATACCGGCACGAACGCGGCGATTCTGGCCAACGACGTATTGAATTTTTACTATGGAAAAACCAGCCTGGAATCGATCTTAAACGACGGCGTGGCGATCGAATCCTACGGCGGCGGCGCGAACGACTGATGTATACCACTGGAGGAGGATATGCTATGAGTCAGACAGTTGTGATAAAAGGAAACCGCTATGGGATCTGCGTATATCTCGATCCCAAGGCGGATTTTGAGACGCTGTTAAAAGAAGTAGCGGCCAAATTCCGAGAATCCGCCAAATTTTTTAAAAATGCCCGTATGGCGCTGTCGTTTGAGGGGAAGGCTCTGGATAACGAACAGCAGCGCCAGATCGCGGATATCATTTCCCGTAACAGCCAGGTGGAGATTTTATGCATTTTAAGCCGGGATGAAAAAGAAGAGAAGCGGTATCAGGCGGCGATTGAACAAAAGCTGAAGCAGGAAAAGGCGAACGTAGGGCATTTTTATAAGGGGACTCTGCGCAGCGGCCAGGTATTGGAGTCGGAGGGGAGCGTAGTCATTTTGGGGGATGTAAATCCCGGGGCCAAGGTAATGGCCGTAGGCAACGTCATCGTGCTGGGCTCCTTAAAGGGAACGGCCTGCGCCGGATTAACCGGCAGCCGCGGCAGCTTTATCGCGGCGCTGGAGATGGAGCCGACGCAGCTGCGCATCGCCGACGCGATCGGAAGAGGCAACGATACCAGGGAACGAAAGAACCGCAAAAAAACCCCGCCCAGGCCGATGATCGCCTTTTGCGGGGAGGAAGGAATCTACGTCGAGGAGCTGTCCAGGGATGTGCTGCATGACATTTCGCTGTGATAGAAAAAATACATAATTCGAGGAATGATATTCTGGGACGATTTTTGAAATTGTACTGGAAAAAAGTACGGATATCATGTAAGATAGTAATAAGTATGTGGAAATCGGGAGGAAACATGGATGAGTGAAGTGATTGTAATCACATCCGGCAAAGGCGGCGTAGGGAAAACGACGACGACGGCGAACGTAGGGACCGGCCTGGCCAAGTTAGGCCATTCGGTTGTATTGATTGATACGGATATCGGGCTTCGCAACCTTGATGTGGTGATGGGGCTGGAGAATCGGATTGTATATAATCTGGTAGACGTGGTGGAGGGGAACTGCCGTTTAAAGCAGGCCCTGATTAAGGATAAGCGCTACAATAACCTCTTTTTGCTGCCGTCCGCACAGACGCGGGACAAGACCAGCGTTTCGCCGGAGCAGATGAAGAAGCTGACCGACGAGCTGAAGGAGGAGTTTGATTACATTATCTTAGACTGCCCGGCCGGGATCGAGCAGGGCTTTAAGAACGCGATCGCCGGGGCGGACCGCGCGCTGGTGGTGACGACTCCCGAGGTGGCGGCAATCCGTGACGCCGACCGCATCATCGGCCTTCTGGAGGCCAACAATGTCAAGCGCACGGATCTGATTGTCAATCGCCTGCGCATGGATATGGTGAAACGGGGCGATATGATGTCCACCGAGGATGTGGTGGATATTTTGGCGATCAACCTGATCGGCGTAGTGCCGGATGACGAGCACATTGTGGTAGCTACGAACCAGGGCGAGCCGCTCGTGGGAGACGATTCCATGGCGGGCCGCGCCTACATGAATATCTGCCACCGAATCCTGGGGGAGGAGATTCCGTTGCTGGATTTGAACGTTACGGACGGTTTCTGGAAAAAATTAGGAAACCTCTTCCGGAAGAATTAAGGAGGCGGCGCCATGGGTTTATTTGATTTGTTTAGGAAAAATACCAATTCAGGCACGGTGGCCAAGGACCGTCTGAAGCTGGTGCTGGTGTCCGACCGGGCGGGCTGCTCGCCGGAGATTATGGAGGCCCTGAAAAACGATATCATCAAGGTGATATCGAAGTATATGGAGATAGACACGGATAATCTGAATATCCAGATTACCCAGACAGAGTCGGAGACGAACAACGGCTATGTCCCGGCGTTGTGCGCCAATATTCCGATTAAAGACGTCATCAAGTCCGGCGCCAGGGAGCGGGCCTAGAAACCGACGGCCGGCCGGACAGGAACAGACAGAAATGTAGTAAGGCGGTTACATGTTTAAATTTAAAGAATATAGGCTTCGGTATTTTGATTTCAGACTGATATTGTATGTGCTTTTGCTGGCCTTCGCCGGTGTGATTTTCATCAAAAGCGCGACGATGAATACGGGAGGCGATTCCGTGACCAAGCAGATCATGGGGATTGCGATCGGTACGGTCTGCATGCTCTTCTTAGCGATGGTGGATTACCACTTCTGGATGAAGCTGTGGCCGATCGTATACGCGGTCTGCATCGGCCTGCTGGCGGCGGTTCTCATGATGGGCTGGAGCAATAAGGAAGCGACCCGCTGGATTCAGCTGCCGGTGATCGGTTCTGTCCAGCCCTCGGAGTTTACCAAGATTGGCCTGATCCTCACCTTGTCGGCTTATTTTTACCGTTTCCGCAATCGGATCAGCTCCCTGCCGGTGGTGGTGGGGGCGGTCGGCTTATTCGGCGGAATTGCCTTTTTGATTTTCAAGGAGCCGGATTTATCGACCACGCTGGTGACCGTATTCATTTTCGTCGTGATGATATATGTGGCGGGGATCAGCTACAAATGGATCCTGGGCGTGATCGGGGCCTGCGTCCCGGTAGTGGGCGTTTTGTTCTATATTTTGCAGCAGCCGGATCAGACGATCATCCGGGGCTGGCAGTTGAGCCGGATTACGGATTGGCTGAACCCGGAGACCGCGTCGCCGGATACGACGCGCCAGGTGCGTTATTCCGTACAGGCAATCGCTTCCGGCCAGCTGCACGGCAAGGGGCTCTTTAACACGACCTTAGAGTCGGTCAAGAACGGGAATTTCCTCTCCGAGGAGGACTGTGATTTCATTTTTGCCGTGATCGGCGAGGAAACGGGCTTTGTCGGCAGCGTTTTGGTAATCGGTCTGCTGGCCCTGGTGGTGGTGGAGTGCCTGTGGCTGGCAATTCGCGCGCGCGATCTGGCCGGCCGGCTGATTTGTGTGGGCGTCGGAGGGCTGGTAGCATTTCAGTCCTTTGTAAATATAGGCGTGGCGACCCGGCTTTTGCCGAATACGGGGCTGCCGCTGCCGTTTATAAGCGCAGGTTTAAGCTCTTTGTTAAGTTTAATGCTGGGTATGGGGCTGGTATTGAACGTGGGGCTTCAACGAAAACGAGAAGAAACGTAGGGAGGGTTTTACAATGAAGGTAGGATTGATTGCTCACGATACAAAAAAGAAGCTGATGCAGAATTTCTGCATTGCGTACCGCACGATTTTGACAAAGCATGAGCTCTATGCGACCGGCACGACCGGCCGTCTGATTGAGGAGGCTACCAACTTAAACGTATACAAATTCCTGGCCGGGCATTTGGGCGGGGAGCAGCAGATGGCGGCGGCGATTGAACAGAACGAGATGGATCTGGTGATTTTTCTCCGTGACCCGCAGACCTCAAGATCCCACGAGCCGGACGTATTTAAGGTAGCGACGCTGTGCGATATCCACAATATCCCGATCGCGATGAATCTGGCGACGGCGGAGCTTTTGGTAAAGGCCCTGGAGCGGGGCGATCTGGAGTGGCGTGATATGTACCGATAGGAGGACAGAAGATGAAGGCTGGCAGGAAAAAGGGCGGCTTTGCCGCGATCGGCAGGCTTTTGGTCGTCCTGTTGACGATTACGGCGGCGGCGCTTCTATATCTGCTGTTTCAGGAGGAGAGCGACACCTTTTTAAAAGCCTATGAACCGGAGGACCAGGCGGCCAATATTTCCCGCAGCTTTCAGATTGACCCGGAGCTGTTTGCCTCGGACCTGTGTGTCGTCATGGACCAGACGCCGCCGGCGAATCCGCTGGAGGCGGGGGCGGCGCTGTTTTGCAACATTACGGACGGCGAGGTTATTTACAATCAAAGCGCCTTTGAGCGCCTGTATCCGGCCAGCATTACCAAGGTAATGACGTATCTGGTGGCGGCCGACCGGGTGGACTGGGACGAGACGGTTACGGTTACGGATGCGATGCTTGATTTGGATCCAGCATCCTCGGTGGCCGGTCTGAAGGCCGGGGATATCATAGCGATGAAGGATCTTTTCTACGGGCTTTTGATGGTATCCGGCAACGACGCGGCGCAGGCGATTGCCCTGCACATCTGCGGGACCCAGGAGGAATTTGCGGGGCTGATGAATGAAAAGGCCCGTTCCTTAGGAGCGACCGGGACGCATTTTGTCAATGCGCACGGCTTGACCGACGAGCAGCACTATACGACTGCCTATGACATCTATCTGATCTTCCGGGAGACGTTAAAGGATAACCGTTTTGTGGAGATTCTTTCCACGCCGCAGCATACGGCGTACTACACGGGAGCCGGCGGGAGCCAGGTGGAGAAAACCTGGAGCGCGGGACAGCAGTACGCGACCGGGGAGGCGACGGCGCCGGAGGGCTTTACCGTGATCGGCGGAAAGACGGGGACGACCTCGGCGGCTAAAAATTGTATGGTGCTCTACAGCCGGGACAGTTCCGGCAAGGAGTATATCTCCGTCGTATTGAAGGCGCCGGGGCGGGAGGCTCTTTATGAAAACCTCAATGCATTATTTTCAAAAAGTACGAATTAAGCATTGAATAAAACGTCGCTTTGTACTATAATAAAATCGTCTAATAGAACTGCTTGCGATTGCGGTTGACACGACGAAACGTGAAGGAGGAGAGCAATATGGTTCAGATTATTGCAGGGAAAAAGGGGAAAGGAAAGACAAAATATCTGCTTGCGGGAGCCAATGAAGCCATTGATCAGGCAACAGGCTCGATTGTTTACATAGACAAGAATGGCAAGCACATGTACGAGCTGAGCAATAAGGTTCGTCTCATCAATGTCGCGGAATTTCCGATTCGCTCTTATAACGCTTTTATAGGCTTTATCTGTGGTATTATTTCCCAGGATCATGATATTGAAGTTATTTATCTCGATAGTTTTTTGACGGTGGCCCATTTGGAAGAGGCCGAGGATTTGACGCAGGCAATCGATGATTTTTCTATTGAGTCATTCATATCCTTATTCCTAATCG
>CANSWW010000032.1 GCA_947650845.1 uncultured Lachnospiraceae bacterium | reverse complement strand
AGATAGTCCAGATGCCGCTGTCCCCATGTGCCTATCGGTTGTTCTTCTTCGGCGGCGGGTACAGTCAAGCATGGTATTAAGTAATCACGTTCTTTCCGATATGTACCGCCTAACTGTTCGAATAATGATTTTGCCATTTTGTAATTCCTCCAAATAAGATATTCACTCCACGTTGTTATGTCTGCTGTCTTAAACAAAATTTTGAGTTTTCTCCTTATCTGGTTTCATTCATCTATCAAAATATAATAAAAAAAAGAGAGGCCCCGCCGTCCTTTGGCATACATGCCGCCGCACAGGCAGTCCTCTCCCGTAAACTCATACCGCTTCCTTAACCCCCCTGGCCCGTCGCCACTTCTTCATACCTCCTCCTGGCCCGTCGCCGCTCCTTCATGCTCCCCATAGCGCCCCCGCTTCCTCCACCCCCCTGGCCCGTCGCCGCTCCTTCATACTCCCCCTAGCGCCGCCGCATCCCCACACTCTCCCGGGCCCGCCGCCATTTCTTCATACTCCCCCTAGCGCCGCCGCATCCCCACACTCTCCCGGGCCCGTCACCGCTCCTTCCACCCCGCATACAACGTCATCGGCCCCGTGACCACATCCGTCCCCATATCCCAGGGCCGCGTCGCCTCCCGGTCCAAATACCACCCGTCAAACACATACCCCTCCCGAGTCGGCGCCTCCGGCGCCTCTATAAGCTCGTCATACATCCGCTTCTGGCTCTCGACCGCCGTCCCGCCCAGCGTATCAAACTCCACCACAAACCCCCGGTTTGCGATCCCAAACGCCATACTCAGCACAAGCGCCGCCGCCAGCACGACAATCACAATATTCAGCGTCTTAACCGAAATATTTACCCTACCGTACAACCCGCGCAACGGACGACCGGCAGCATTTCCAGCCGCCGGTTCCGAAGCCTCCGGCCCTAAGGCCGGATTTTCTTTTTCTTCCAATTCTGCCATACTCCCTATTCCCAATGCCCCGCATGCGCCATCCGTACAAACGCCGCCGACCCTTTCCCAACAAGCATCCGCACAGCCGCCATAGGAGCCTAACCAATCCATGCGGGCAAACACAATTTACTTCCGCACCAAATACTTCCGCATATCAATCGCGCAAGCCGTCAAAATAATCAAGCCCTTAATGATATACAACAAGTTCGGGTCCACCGACAAAAACGTCAAGCCCGCGAAAATAATCTGCAACAACAGCACGCCGACCACAATCCCGCTGATCCGTCCGATACCGCCTACAAACGATACGCCGCCGATAACGCAAGCCGCAATCGCGTCGCACTCATAGTTCAGGCCGGTATTCGCATTCGCCGAAGCGATACGCGCGCCGTCTAAGAAGCCGGTCAAACCATACATAACGCCCGCCAGCATAAACACCATAATAATCGTCTTGGCCACATTCACGCCCGACACATTCGCCGCTTCCTCATTCGAACCCACGGCAAACATATTCTTGCCAAACGTCGTCTTATTCCAAATGATCCACATGACGATCGTCAAAATCACCGTATACAGCACATACTTCGGCACCGCCACGCCGCCGATCGTAAACAGAGCGCCCGTAATAAAATCGCGGTATCCTTCGGTCAAGCCGCTCAAGGTCTGCCCGTTATTCACGCCGTTCATCAGATACATCAAAATAATACCATAGACAATCAGCTGCGTAGACAGCGTCACGATAAACGGATGCAGCTTAAACTTCGCCACGCTGAACCCGTTGACAAAGCCGACCGCCGCGCCGACCGCGACGACGATCAGCAGCACCACCGGCAGCGCCATCGGGCTCGTCATATTCGGAAACACCTTAAAGGCCGTCGTCAAGAGCGACGCCGAAATACAAGCCGACAAACCAACCACGCGGCCAGCCGAAATATCGGTGCCGGTCAGTACGATACATCCGCCGATCCCCAGCGCGATCGGCAGCTTCGCCGCGGTCAGGGACAATACGTTCACGATTGAGGACAGGCTCAAAAATTTAGGCCGCATAATGGTTATGTACACAACCGCCAGCGCAATGATAATATACATCGCGTTATTGAGTAAAATATCCCCAACCTTTTTCACTTTATCTTTCTCAGCCACAGTTCATTCCTCCTGTCCTTACGCATATTTTGCAGCCAGAGTCATAATCTCCTCCTGCGTCGTCGTCTTAGCGTCCACCTCTCCGGCCAGCCGTCCGCCCGACATGACCAGAATCCGGTCACATACGCCTAACAATTCCGGCATCTCGGACGAAACCATGATAACCGTTTTCCCCTGCTTCGCCAGATTCAGGATCAGCTGATAAATCTCATACTTCGCGCCCACGTCGATTCCTCTGGTCGGCTCGTCTAACAGCAGCACCTCCGGATCGGTCAAAAGCCAGCGCGCCAGAATAACCTTCTGCTGGTTGCCGCCGGAGAGAGAACGAATCTGCGTCCTCTGGCTCGGTGTCTTGGTACGCATCGACGTAATGCCCCATTCAGTCGATTCACTGAGCTTCTTCTCACTAAGCAACGGCAGCGCATCCATCTTGTACTTAGGCAGACTGGAGATCGTCGTATTCGCCTGGATATCGCGGATCCCGAAAATACCGGTCGCCCGGCGCTCCTCCGTCAGCATCGCAAATTTATTGGCAATCGACTCCCGCGCGTTGCGGTTTTGCACCCGCTTGCCATGAAGCGAAATCTCGCCGTCCCTGCGGGTCGCGATCCCAAAAATATTCTCCAGAAGCTCCGTACGGCCGGAGCCGTCCAGGCCGGCCACTCCCAGGACCTCGCCCTTATTCGCCTTAAACGATACATCCGTAAGCTTGGAGTACATGGCCGACAGGCCCTTTACCTCCAAAAGCGGCTCCCCCACCTCATTATCCTTCTCCGGATACCGGTTCGTCAGCTCGCGTCCTACCATCAGCTTGATGATCTCATTCATCGTCAGCGATTCCGCCGGACGGGTAGCGATCCACTGGCCATCGCGCATGATGGTCACCTCATCGGAGATCCGCAGGATTTCCTCCATCTTATGAGAGATATAGATAATCCCGCAGCCGCGGTCACGCAGCATATTGATGATCCGGAACAGATGCTCTACCTCCTCCTCGGTCAAAGAAGACGTCGGCTCGTCAAAGACAATCACCTTAGACTGGTAGGATACCGCCTTGGCGATCTCCACCATCTGCCGCTGGGATACCGGCATCGTGCTCATGATCCTCTTAGGGTCCACGTTGATCTGCAAATCGTCAAAGACCTTCTTCGTCTCGTCATACATCTTCTTCTCGCTGGTGAGAGGGCACCAGCTGGCGATCTTCGGAAAGCGGCCCAGCCACATATTGTCCATTACATTGCGCTTCAGGGCCTGGTTCAGCTCCTGATGCACCATCGCCACGCCGTTTTCCAGCGCCTCCTTCGAGGTCTTGAAGTTTACTTCCTTCCCCTCCAGGTATATATGGCCGCTGTCCTTCAAATACACGCCGAACAGGCATTTCATCAAAGTCGATTTGCCGGCGCCGTTCTCGCCCATCAGGGCGTGGACCGTCCCGGCCTTCACGGTCAACGATACGTTGTCCAGCGCCTTTACGCCGGGAAACTGTTTACTGATTCCTTCCATCCTGAGAAGGACGTCCGGATTCTGAGTCGTTGCGGAAGCTGTTGTTTCTTGCATATTCTAATCCTCGCCTCCCGTTTCCTATGATATGATGCCGGATCCTAAAGCCATGTATAACATGCAAGCACGTCATACCTAACCTTTCGCCCCTGGCATCCCGATATAAAGCAATGCAGCCGCACCGAAGCGCGGCTGCATCATTCGATGACTTACTTATTCGCCAGTGTATGTGCCGTAAGGGATATTTACGCGCCAGGTGCCTACCACGTTCGCGGCATCCACGCCCTCAAAAGCGTCCTTGCTGTTCAAGTAGTTGCCCGCGATGGTCGCGATGGTGTTCGCCATGCCTTCCGCATCCTGCTTGATCGTGCCGATCATGGTGCCTTCCGCGATGGCCGCCTTCGCCGCGTCGGTCGCGTCTACGCCGAATACGGGAATCACCTTGCCGCCTTCCTTATTGTAGCCCGCGTTCTGCAGACCGGTGATCGCGCCGATCGCCATCTCGTCGTTATTGGCGATAACCAGCTCGATCATGTTGCCGTTCGCTTCGCTGTACTGGGAAAGAATCGTCCCCATGTACTCGGTAGCCGCAGCCGAGGACCAGGCTCCGGTCTGGTCTACCAGGTATCTGTTGCTGTTCGCGCTGTCATAGAAGCTCAGCGCCTGCTTGCCGGCCCCTGTCAGGATCGCATCCGCGTCCTCCTGGCCATACTGCGTACGGGCATCCGCTTCCGCGTTGCCTTCCTGGCCCTTGAACATAACGTAGGAAATCACCCCGTCGCCGTTCAGATCCAGCGTGTCGTAGTTCTCCAGCACATAGTTGCCGATCATCTCGCCCTGCATGTGGCCGGCCATCTCATAGTCCGTGCCTACGAATACGTTCGTGCCGGAGCTGGTAACCGCTTCCTCGCTCACGGAACGGTTAAAGAAGATAACCGGAACGCCGTTCGCCTGCTGGATGATGTTCTTCGCCGCGTCGTCCGAACCGGTATCTACCAGGTTTACCACCAGGACCTTCGCGCCCTGCGTGATCGCCGTCGTTACCTGCTCGGTCTGCGTCGTCTGGCTGTTGTTGCTGTCGTAATCCTGATACGAAACGCCCGCCGCCGTCAAAGCCGCGTCCAGAGCCGTACGCACGCTGGAAATGTAGGTATCGCCATATGTATAGTAGAATACCGCCACATCCGCGCTGCCGCTGCTGCTTCCGCCGCCTTCGTTGCCTCCGGCCGCCGCCGTCCCGTTATCCCCGCCGCCTCCGCAGGCCGCCAGGCTGGCTACCAGGCAAAGGGCAAGCAGGATACTGAGAAACTTTTTCATTTTTCGTGTACCTCCTTTTTTTGGTTTGTTAAATTTGACAAAAACCTGTATTAGAAATTATACCTCATCGTTTCTGTTTTGTAAAGTATTACCGAATTATATTTAAAACGATTCTCTGTTTTGTACAAATTATTACATTTTATGTTGGGAGTATTTGCAAGATAAACAGCAATTTCTCTAAAGAAGTGGACAAAAAATCACTAGCTCCGCCCTGTTTCCCGTTCCGTCTCCAGCAGCGCCTGATACACCTCTCTCTTTGATATGCCCCGATCCTTCGCCACCTGTTTCATAGCCGCTTTTCGGTCTGTCCCCTCGCTCTCATACCGCCTCATATGTTCCTCGATTGACAATTGACGCCAGCGCCCTTGTTCCTCCTGTTTCTGCTCGGCAAACGATTTTCCCTGAATAACCAGCACGTATTCCCCCCGCGCTTCTTCCTGCTCCAGACGCATAATCTCCTGCTCCAGCGTACTGTAACGCACTTCCTCAAATTTTTTTGTGAGCTCCCGGCACAGCGACAGCGGCCGGTCTCCCAGCGCCTCCCTGAGCTCTCCAAGCGTCTGCCGCAGACGATGCGGCGCTTCATACAAAAGTATGGTGCGGCTTTCGTCCTGTAAATCCTTCAGTACCTGCTGCCGTTCCTTTTTCTCCGACGGCAAAAACGCTTCAAAGCAAAACCGTCTGGTCGGCAGCGCCGAAAGCGTCAGCGCGGTAATGCAGGCGGCCGGCCCCGGCAGGCTCGTCACCCTAACGCCGGCTGCCGCGCACTGGCGCACCAATTCCTCCCCGGGATCGGAAATCGCCGGCGTCCCCGCATCGGTCACCAAAGCAATGTTCTTCCCTTCCTGCAGGCGGCACACCAGCTCCTTTGCTTTTTCCACTTTATTGTATTCATGGTAGCTTGTCATCGGCGTTTTAATCTTCAAATGGTTCAGCAGCCGGATTGTATTGCGCGTATCCTCCGCCGCAATCAGATCGACCTCCTGCAGCGTCCGTATTACCCGCAGCGTAATGTCCTCCAGGTTCCCGATCGGGGTCGCACACAGGTACAGCGTACCGCTCATAGCTCTCTCCTTCTTCTTCCAAACTCACATGCACCGCCATGGCATGGAAACCGATCGCTCTGCGCCCTCGGCATTCCCGCGATCGCCCGTTTCCCTCTTCCAAGCGTAAATCTCATAAATCTCTTCGCTGTAAATTCCCGGCTCTTGGTAGACGATCAGCGGGCGTTCCACCCGCATCTGGCGTCCGCCGCCCCTCCGGCCCTCCATGAGCACCATATTGGCCTCTGCCTGTGCATAGGGGTGTACAAACCGCATCCGCTTGGGTTCGATCCGGTACTGCACGAGCAGGCTCATCACCTCCGCCAGCCGCCTTGGCCTATGCACCATATAAAAACCCCCGCCGGATTTTAACACGGCTGCCGATTCCCGCACGATATCTTCCAGACGGCACAATACCTCATGGCGGGCAATCGCTTTTGTATCCTCCGGGTTCTTTAATCCGTGGCAGTCCTCCATATAAGGCGGATTGCAGGTCACCACATCAAAAGAAGCCCCGCCAAACTGCTTTGAGGCTTCCTTCAGGTCCGCTGTCACGATGTCGATTTTCTGCTCCAGGCCGTTTAGCTCTATGCTTCGACGGGCCATGTCCGCCATCTCCGCCTGGATCTCCAGGCCTGTAAAACGGCTGGCCTGCGTCTTAGCCGCCATCAGGATCGGAATCACGCCGGTGCCGGTTCCCAAATCCAGTACCCGCGCGCCCGGCCGCACCTTCGCAAAATCCGCCAGCAGCACGGCATCCATTCCGAAACAGAATTTTTTCGTGTTCTGAAGGATCCGGTAACCGCCGCACTGTAAGTCGTCGATCCGTTCGTTTTCTCTCAGCTCCATATACTTCTCTGCCGCGGGCGATTTTGCCCGGCCTTTCCGCGGTGTCGGCTACAGCTTGGATTTCTCCGTATCCTCCAGCTGTGCCAGCTCTTTTAAATCTGCCTCCGGCTCCCGCTCCTTATTCTTATCGCCCTTGCCCTTTTTGCGGCGGGGACGGAATTTCAGCTCGTCCACCGGATATTCTTTGATTTCCTTTTCGTCCTTGTCGACGTTTACAATCACCTTTACCAGCTGGCGCAGCACATTGACACTTGCCACCTCGCCGCGCAGTCCGTCGTCGGTGAGCACCGTATCGCCCACTCCCGGCAAACGACCGTTCAGATATTCATATGTTTCCTGCTCGTTTTTCAGGCAGCACATCAGGCGGCCGCAGGTGCCGGATATCTTGGTCGGATTTAAGGACAGATTCTGCTCCTTCGCCATCTTGATCGACACGGGTACAAATTCCGGCATGTAGCTGTGGCAGCACAGGCTACGGCCGCAGATCCCCACACCGCCCAGAATCTTTGTCTCGTCCCTCACACCGATCTGGCGCAGCTCGATCCGTGTCTTAAATACGGAGGCCAAATCCTTTACCAGCTCCCTGAAATCCACCCGGCCGTCCGCCGTAAAATAAAACAGTACCTTATTATTGTCAAATGTGTACTCGGTGTCCACCAGCTTCATGTCCAGCTTATGCTTGCGGATTTTTTCCTGGCAGATTCGAAACGCGTCCTTCTCCCGTTCGCGGTTGCGCGCCACGATCTCCTCGTCTCTCTTCGTCGCCATGCGCAGGATCGGCTTCAGCGGGGAAAATACTTTATCCTCCTCCATCTCGCGGATGTTCATAACGACCGTGCCGTATTCCATCCCCCGCGCCGTCTCGACGATCACATGGTCGCCCTTGTGGATATCAAATTTCAGCGGGTCAAAATAGTATATTTTACCGGCGGAGCGGAAACGCACGCCTGTTACCTTTACCATAGTCAATTCTCCTTTATTGTCAATAACATCAGTTCCATCGTCAGCTCAAAGTTTACATTGGCCTTCAGGCGCTGACGCGCCCGCTCAATGCTTTCGAGGATTTCTTCGATTCCGTGAAACGAGGATTTGGCGGAAATGTCACGGATGGTTTTATATTCATCCTTAAAAATAAACCCTGCCGTATCCTGTGTTGCCTTGAAGAGCAGAACGTCCCGATACCAAAGCTGCATAAAGTCCAGGCATTCGTCCATGTCCATCTGATCTTCCTTCCACTGCTTGAGCACCTCGATAAGCTGTGCCAGGTCCATGGCATGAATCTGGCGCAACAGCGACGTCACCGAGCGCCGCAGCCGGCCGAATTCCTCCGAAGAGGCCAGCGTAATCGCCCGGCCCAGATTGCCTCTGGCAAAAGCGGTGCAGATATCCGCCTCGCTCTTTGCCACCTGTAGATGCTCCGTCAAATATTCATGGACGACCGCGTCATACAGGGGCTTTAGCTTGAGCGTAATGCAGCGCGAGAGGATCGTCGGCAAAAACGAATCCGGCCGCGTCGTCAAAAGAAAAATCACGACATAGGACGGCGGCTCCTCCAGTGTCTTTAAGAGGGCGTTCTGAGCCTCCGTCGTCATCTTCTCCGCCTCATCCATAATGTAGATTTTGTACGCGCTGCTATAAGGCTTGATCGGCACGGTTCCGTTTAACTGCGTACGGATGTCGTCTACGCCGATCCCCTTCTTCTCGTGAGTGATATAGGTCACATCCGGATGGTTGTCCGATAAAAACTGCTTGCAGGAATGGCAGACGCCGCAGGGCTCCCCGGTCTTTTCCTCTCCTGTATTCTTCTCACAAAGAAGCGTCATCGCAAACGCCCTGGCCAGGGTCTTGCGCCCCATGCCGGTCTCTCCTGCCAGAATATACGCATGGCTCACCTGTCCATTCGCCAATGTGCGCGCAAAGTATTCTTTTATCTTTTCATTTCCTAAGAAATCAGAAAAACCGGGCATGGAAACACCTCCTTATATTTGGGAACAACGCACACCGTACCAGTTTGTATTATAGCACAGGATTGCACGTTTTTCTATCTTTTTATGAATGTGGCGGAATATTGGCGCAAACCGGCGCCACAAAGGATGCTTCCGCCTTTTTTCGATTCGTTGGCCCTTTTGAACCACTCTATAAAGCCGCTTCGATCGCCTGCCGGATTTCCTCCAGACAACGATCCAGCTCAATATTCTCATAGCGCTTCGTTATCCCCAGCCGCCGCACATTCTCTTCGGAAAAATCCACGTCATCCGCCAAGAAACGGCGGCAGATCTCACGGTAATTCGGTTTGCTCTGAATCCGCTCCCTGGCAATGGAACGCTCCAAGCGCAGGCCGTCGTCCAGTTCGATATAGAGGGGGTATAAGGCCGTCTGGCCGTAGTATTCCCGCATTTTTTCAAAGGATACCAATGTCCCCAGCATCAGATAGCTGTGTTTTGTAAGGTCAATCTGGCCGTCGTCCACCGTAAAATAATGCCAGGGCCCGGCGATCGTTTGGTAGGTGCGGCACTCAATGACCCGCCCGGCCGCCTCCAGCTCCCGATAACGCTCTCCGCTCACAAAATAATACTCCACGCCGTCCCGCTCGTTTTCCCGGATCGGGCGCGTCGTATACATCGTCGCGGTGCGCAGCTGCGGGAACGCTTCCTTTATAAGCTTAAATAAGGTATCCTTGCCGGATGCGCTCTTGCCCAGCAGGCAGAATATTTTGCCCATACGGC
Organism: uncultured Lachnospiraceae bacterium; assembly: GCA_947650845.1. Lineage (GTDB taxonomy): Bacteria > Bacillota > Clostridia > Lachnospirales > Lachnospiraceae > RGIG7193. Next base: position 7,045 of record CANSWW010000032.1, on the reverse strand, counting down.
GCTTACCCCTTTAGACCGCGCGACTGGCGGTCCATGTCCTCGACCACGATATCGTAGATTTCACCCAGGGTAGAGCAGTATTCCAGCACCTTCCAGGGCTCGTTGGTGTGGAAATGGATTTTGATCAGATCCTCGTCGCCTACCGCTAACAGGCAGTCGCCCTTGAAGTTGTTTGTAAAGTATTCGCTGATGATATCCTCGTCCAGATCCTCTCCTTCGATTAACAGCTGCGTATCGTATTTGAATTCTAACATATTGGCATCTCCTTGCTTTTGAAGTAAATCTACACGCGCCGCCAAAGCAGCGCACCGCCACGGCATGAAAGCCGGCCGCAACACTAGTTTAGCATGCGGAAAATAAAATGTAAAGGCGGCTTTTCTCTCCGGCAATCTCCCGCGCCGCAGGAAATATGTTTTTTCTGCCGGTAAGGGAACCCGCCAATCGGCACAGAAAAACCGCCGCTATGGTTTCACCCATGGTCGGCGGCGTACATATAGAGATTATAAATCCCGCTTCCTCATCTAATATATTTGGCACTGCTCCTATTTGTCCTCGGAATTACTTTTATATTCGTTCCACCTGCCTCCATAAATATGATCTTCCACATAAGCCATCATTCGATTATTCAGCACCGCGTAATAAAGGATCGCAAGTATACCGCCAATCGTGCCGCAGAGATATATCTCAAGTCCCTGAATTTTCAATGCGGCCATTAAAATAATCCACGCGGCCGTACACGAAATGATGGTTGAAAGGTGTTCCCTACGCCATTTTTTCTTAAAAAACAGCTCCTTATCTTTCCGTTCAAAAACACTTGCTTTAAGCGTTTCCCTGATATTCGATTCTGCCGTCTCTCTATACTCCTCCGCGGTTAATTTTCTGCCGCTTAAAAGTTCATTGATCGTTAGGCCATAAAGGTCGCTGAGTTCTTCCAGCGCTTCCACAGGCGGCATATAGCTTCCTGTCTCCCATCTGGAAACCGTTTTATTCGTAACGCCAAGTTTTTCCCCCAATTCAGCCTGGGTAAGCTTGCGTTCTTTACGAAGCTTTGCAAGAAAACTCCCCATCTTTACCATATCCATGAAAGTTGCCTCCGCCTTAATTATGGTTTCATTTTACCGCAAAACCGCTTAGATGTCTTTACCATAAACAGCGAATCCCCTTCGCATCCTGTCAACCGTCCGTCCCCCTTGTGCAATCCAGCACCCAAATTCTCTCTCCTCCTCCGTCCCTCAGCCCCTTTATCTCGATTCCCGTTTCTCCGGCCTTTTTTAAATCAGAAAGCGTTTCCGTCCGAATTTCTTCCCCCGGCACAAGTAAAGGGATTCCCGGCGGATACAGATAGACGTACTCCGCGCTGATCCATCCGGCGCTCTCCCATAAACGCACCGCTTTCTTAGGCCGGATATCCGCCTCCGCGGGAGAGTAAACGGAAACGGCGGGCTTCGGATTCCACGCCTCTATCGACGCTCTGCCTGTACAAAGGCTTTCATCCATTTCACAAAGCGCCCGGTCCAAGCGCCGGTACATTTCCTCCGTATCCAGTATGCCGGTCATCAAAAGGACATAGCCCGGCGTACACATTTCCGGCTGCACATGGTATTTTGTCCTCAAGCGTTCGTACAGCTCCCGCCCCGTAAGGCCGTCCGCCGAAAACACCAGCTTAGAAGCATCCTGCCGGGCACACAAAGCGCGATGCTTTACATCCTCCCCGCATTCTACCCCGTTCCCGCATTCCACCCCTCTCCTGCGTTCCGCCCCGTTCCCGCATTCCTCCCCGGCTCCCGGCTCCCACAGTCGGATGCTGCGAAGGCCCTTCCATTTCCTTCTCCATTTTGCCAGGCGAAGCGCGTACTCTTTTCTCTGCTCCATCCCCTCCTTCGAAGCCATAAAACGCAGACAAGCGTCGATCGAAGCTATCAGCACATACGACGGGCTGCTGGTCTGAAAGATACTCATATAACGCGCCGCTTCCTCCGCAAGGACGTCCGCCGCCCCTGCGCAAATATGCAAAAGCGCCGTCTGCGTCAACGAGGGGAGCGTTTTATGAACGCTCTGAATCACCAGATCGGCCCCCAAGGCCGTCGCGCTGAGAGGGAAATTCCACTCCTCCCTTTCCGGTTCCTTTCCCCCCGGCATTCTTCCGTCTGCCCCTGCTGCCGGACGCCCTTCTCCTGCCGCATCCGCTTCCATCTGCCCCCTTACGGTCAAATGGGCCCCATGCGCTTCATCCACAATCAGGGGAATCCCCCTGCGGTGAACGATCCCGGCCAGTGTTTGAATATCGGAAATCACGCCCTCATAGGTCGGACTTGTCAAAACTACCGCTTTGATCTGCGGATGCTCTGTCAACATCCTTTCCAATTCCGCGCCCACATATCCACAATCTATGCCGGTTTCCCCCTCTACCTGTGGATAAAGGTACAGCGGATGAAGCTCGCGGAGCAAAACCGCATGGTAAACCGACTTATGGCAATTGCGCCCCATCAGGATCGTATCGCCCGGCTTCGTGACCGCGAATACCGCGCTGAGAATCCCCGCCGTACTGCCGTTTACGCTGTAAAGCGTTTTTTTCACCCCGTAAAAGGCCGCCGCGCGCTCCATGGATTCCTTGAGGATTCCCTGCGGATGATGCAGATCGTCAAATCCGTCGATCTCCGTGATATCAATCTCCCAGGGCAGCCCCTCCGGCAGAGCGGGCGAGCCCGCCCGGCGTTTATGGCCCGGCATGTGAAAGGCGGCGTAATCGGATTTTCCATATGCCTGTAATCGCTCATACAGGCTTTGATCTCTCTTTTGCATTCGTTTCCATCCCATTCTTCTACAGAAAATTGACAATAACCCAAAAACCTACATTCGGCCAGCAGAACATACTCTTTGCTTTCTGAATGTAGGTTTTCTGTCTCATCTTTATAATTTGCAAATCCTTTTACCGATACCAGCTTTTTCAGTATAACACGGTTTTTTCAGGTAGGCAATTGTTTTCCGCCGCCCGCCTATGCCAAATCGCTCCCGTTCGAAGCAATCACCTTCTTATACCACTCAAACGACTTCTTCTTACGCCTTGACAAATCTCCGCTCCCATCGTCATACTTCTCCACATAAATAAAGCCGTACCTCTTCGCCATCTCCCCCGTCGAAGCGCTCACCAGATCAATGCAGCCCCACGGCGTATACCCCATCAAATCCACGCCGTCCAACACCGCCTCATGCATCTGCTCAATATGCCTGCGAAGATACTCGATCCGGTAATCATCCCGGATGCTTCCATCCTCCTCGACCCGATCCTGAGCTCCCAGCCCATTCTCCACCACCATCAAAGGGATCCGATAACGGTCATAAATCTCATTCAAAGTATACCGAAGCCCCTCCGGGTCAATCTGCCAGCCCCACTCGCTCGTTTTTAGATACGGATTCGCGACGCCGCCGAACATATTCCCATGCACCCGGATCTGTTCCTCATCCGCAGTCGCGCAGGACGACATATAATAGGAAAACGTATAAAAATCCACACAGCCCTCCTTCAAAATCTCCGCGTCGCCCTCCCCCATGACAATCTCGATGCCCTGCTCGTCAAAATACCGCTTGACATAGCCCGGATACTCGCCCCGCACCTGCACATCCGAACAGAACCAGTTCCGAATCCGGTTCTCCCTCTGCGCCGTCAAAACATCCGCCGGACCGCACGTCCGGGGATACGTCGTGGAAAAAGCAATCATACATCCTACCCTGTAATCCGGATCCATCTCATGCGCCAGCCTCACTGCCAGCGCGCTGGCCACAAACTGATGATGAAGCCCCTGGAAACGCTTCTGCGGGTCATCTGCCTGCCCCGCAAAATCCCTCGTCCCTTCATTGAGGATCCCCAAAGAGAACAGATTCCCCATTCCCATCGTCCCCACATTGATCTCATTAAACGTAAGCCAATACTTCACCTTCCCTTTATAACGCCTGAAAATTGCCTCGCAATAGCGCACATAAAGCCCAATCACCCGCCGGTCCGACCAGCCGTTATACCTCTCCACCAGCGCAAACGGAATCTCATAATGAGAAATCGTAATCAAAGGCTCAATCCCGTATTTCCGGCACCCCTCAATCACACGATCATAAAACGCCAACCCCTTCTCATTCGGCGCCTCCTCCTCGCCGGTCGGAAAAATCCGCGTCCAGGCAATCGAAAAACGAAACACCCGAAAGCCCATCTCCGCAAACAAAGCAATATCCTCTTTATAGTGATGATAAAAATCAATCGCCTCATGGCTGGGATAAAAGGTCCCCTCCTCCCATACCGGCGTAATCCGCTTCGGCGCCGTGCGCGAGCCCCCCGTGCAGATATCTGCGCAGGAAACCCCCTTTCCGTCCACATCCCAGGCTCCCTCGCACTGGTTGGCAGCCACCGCGCCGCCCCACAAAAAATCCTTTCGAAAAGCCATCTTATCTCCGTCCTTTCTATTTTCTTACAAAACCAACCTTGCCATCCGCCATAAAAGCCCTTGCTGCCACCGGTACATAACCGCCTCGCCCGTTCTCTCTAAAACAAAATCGTCATCAGCGTATCCGTATGCTCCACCTGGCCCTGCTCCGTTTTCAATATATCCATCATATCCGCCGAATTCGTAATAATCACCGGCGTCTGCGCCGAAAAGCCCGCTCTCTCAATCTCCTGCAGATCCACCTCCATCAAAAGCTGCCCCCGCCTCACACGATCATTCTGCCGAATATGCGCCTGAAAACCCTTCCCGTTCATATTCACCGTATTGATGCCGATATGAATCAACATCTCCACGCCGCTGTCCGCCGTAAGCCCAATCGCATGCAGCGTCGGAAACAACGCCGTCACCGTCCCGTCAAAGGGCGCATAAATCTTCCCCTCCGTCGGCGAAATCACCATACCGTCCCCCAGAGTCCCCAGCGCAAAAGCCTCGTCCTCCGCCTTCGACAAATCCTCCGCCTTCCCCTTTATCGGGGCCAAAATCACTTCCTTGTTGATCTTCTTTTCCGAAGGAGCTTCCTTCCCCTCATCCGTCCCTTCCTCATCCCGATACAACAGATACGTCGCGATAAACGAAAACGCAATGCCGATTGCCAGAGAAACCAGCACATTCACCATAATCTGCCCCGCCGGTACGCTGCCGCCGATAAAGCCCGGAATCGTAAAAATCCCCAGTCCCGTCAACTGCCACAGCAACGTATTCGTCAAACCCAAATACGCGCCCGTCAACGCCGCGCCAATACAAGAAATTACAAAAAACTTAATCCTCGGCAGCGTCACACCGTAAATTGCCGGCTCCGTTACGCCAAAAAACCCGGATATCATAGCCGGCAAAGCAATATTCTTCAGCTTCCGATCCCTTGTCTTTAACCAGATCGCCAGCACCACCGCCGTCTGCGCAAACGTCGTGCCTACCATAAATCCTAAAAACATAGGCTCCCCGTTCGCCAGCTGGATAAACGCAATAGCCCCCAGCGCCCCATGCACGCCAAAAATCACAAACACCTGATATAAACCGCCGACCAGCAAACCAGCTAATACCGGGCTCAAATTATAACCAGCCATAATCCCCTGCCCGATCCAGTCGCCGATCTTATTCATCACCGGCCCAATCAATGCAAAACCAATCGGAATCGCAATCACCATCACCATCATCGGCACAAAAAACGATTTAATGACATCCGGCACAACCTTTCGCAACGGCTTATACAAGAGCGCCGCAAACAGCACGGTAAAAATAACCGGCAGCATCGTACTCGTATACGTCGTATTCAGCGTCATGCCAAACAAATTCAAATCCACGCCCTGAATCGTCGGATACACCATCGCCGCACCGATCACCAGGCCCAAAAAAGGATCGATCTTCACCTTCTTCGCCGTCGTATACCCCAAGAAAATCGGGAAAAAATAAAACAACGCATCCCCGCAGGCATTCAAAATCGGATACAGCCCGCCATCCACAGCCATCAACCCAAAATAAGTAAGAATCGAAAGGATTCCCTTAATCATACCACTGGCACAAAGAATACTGATACAAGGCCCCACCACATTCGAAATAAAATCAATCAGCGTCGCGCCGACGCCCTTTTTCTTTTCCTCGTCCTCCGCGCCGCCCCCGGCCTGGATGCCCAGCTGCTCACAGGCCTCCTTATATACGTCCGGCACATGGTTTCCGATTACGACCTGGTACTGCCCGGCGCCGTGCATCACCGTTACGACCCCATCCGTCTTCTTCAGCACCTCATCCTTCGCAATCCCCTCATCCTTCAACTGGAACCGCAGGCGCGTAATGCAGTGCGTCAAAGAAACCACATTCTCCTTCCCGCCGACATTCTTCACAATTTCCTTTACCAAAGCTTCATACTTTCGCATTTTTTGCCTTCCTTTCTTTAATTATAATGGAACTTCTTTTATTACAATTAAAATCCGAAGGTTTGGCCAACTCAATGTCACCATCCAATAGTAAACGGCTTATCCTGCACCCCCTTTCCCGCCGCATTTACGAAACACTAGTATCCAGGCCAGACTATATCCGCTCGCAACACTACGAACCGCTTCTGTAAATCATACTTTCGATATGTATCGTCAAATAAAGCTTCTTGTCATCGGAGAGGTCATACGCATATTTCTTCCTAAGAAACGCCTCAATCCGTTTTACACAATCATACGAATTCCTATACTGGCTTTTCACCATGTTCAAAAGCTCGCAATCCGAGCTGTCCTGATACGTTTTTCCCGTAATCAGCCGCTGAGCAAAAAACTTCAAATGCGTGATAAAACGGTAATAATAAACGCTGTCCTCATTAAACTCAATATGAAAACGGTATTTTACAATATTGACGATCTCCTGCATTACCTTCGTAATCTGATAAATATTCTGTACATTCTCCTCATCCATCGCCGCATTCGCCAAATGAAGGGCAATAAACCCCGCCTCATCCTCCGGCAAACGGATCTTAAAGCGCTCCTCAATCATATCAAGAGCCTTCATTCCAATTACAAAGCTCATGCCGGCTATACCCGATCCTACAACGAGATAATCATATTCGTAAG
>CANSWW010000031.1 GCA_947650845.1 uncultured Lachnospiraceae bacterium | reverse complement strand
CGGTCGTACACCACGAATTCCCCGTTTACAAATCCCGTACAGCCAAGCGACAACAGATAATCCTTTCCCTGCAGGTTCATCTCCTGCGCAAACTCGGCCGTCATTACGTCCCCGGCCCGGGCAAGCCCCGTCTCACAGCCTTCAATCATGCTGTTCGTTCCGGTAATTTCCGTCCCCTTGGAATCCTTGATCGTAAAAGCAAAAATCGGGTCTCGTACCGTCTCTTCAAACCGCACCTTCATCTTGATTGTAAACGGCTTTCCCTTCAGGAGCAGATTCGACAGCTCTCCCTTATGGTCAAAAATCCCCAGGTCAACGATGCGCGCCGCCCCGGTTCCATACGTTTGCTGATCCTTATTGACGCTCAGGCGGCTAATCCAGGGCTCATCCGTCTCCTGCCGGCTTTCGCAAGCCTTCACACCGGCCGCCGCCCCTTCGCTTGTGCCGCCCCTTCCTTCCCGCCGGCCGTCTCCCTTTACTTCCTGCAAAAGCTGATCCGCAAAATCCGCCTTTTGGCCAATTCCCTCCAAGTCCTTTTCATCAAACTGGCCTGCCAAAATCTTCTTATATAAATCCACCATCTTTCCGGGCTCGCCCTCGGCCACGAACTGCCCCTGGTTTAAGACCACAACCTTGTCGCAGTATTTAATGATCGTACCCATATCATGCGTCACCAAAATCACGGTCGTTCCGCTCTCACGAATCTCATTGATTTTCTGATAACACTTGGCCTGGAAAAACACATCCCCCACCGCCAGCGCTTCGTCCACAATCAAAATCTCCGGATCGACATGGATCGCCAGCGCAAACGCCAGGCGCACAAACATACCGCTGGAATATGTTTTCACCGGCTGGTACACAAAATCGCCGATATCCGCAAAGCTTAAAATATTCGGCAGCTTTGCCTCCATTTCCCGGCGGCTGTAGCCCATCATCGTCCCGTTCATATAGATATTCTCAATCCCGGTATACTCCATATTAAAGCCGGCGCCCAGCTCCAGAAGCGCCGAAATACGGCCGTTTACCGTCAACGAGCCGGTCGTCGGTGTCAGAACCCCGGTAATAATCTTCAGCATGGTGGACTTGCCCGAGCCGTTGGTGCCAATGATCCCTACAAACTGCCCCTCCTCCACCTCAAATGAAACCTCGTTCAGCGCATAGAACTTTTTATGATACTCCCTGTGTCCCGGCCGCAGCGATTCCTTCAGCCGGTCAATCGGTTTATCAAACAATTTATATACTTTTGTAACATGGTCAACCTGAATGGCTGTCAAAGCATTTCCTCCTGTTTACAGCACGTCCGCAAAATGCGGCCGCAGCCGCCCAAACATCCACGCTCCCAAAACCAGCACGCCCAGGGAAAACGCCCAAAAATACAGCGTGTATCCCGGCTGTTCCCAAAACCAGCAGTTGTATAAAAGCGCGCCCCGCATCCCTTCCGCTACGTAAAACATCGGGTTCAGCTTCAAAAGCCAAACCCAGGAGCCGGCCATCTCATACTGCCACATGATCGGCGTCACCCAGATTCCGAACTGCAGGATAATATTTACAATCTGCCCCATATCCCGGAAAAACACCATCACCGCCGAGGTCATATAGGACAGCCCGAGACACAGCACAAATACCCCCGCCGAAAAGTACGGCAGCTGCAGCCAGTAAATCGTCGGCGTCCTCCCCATAATCAGGAATACCGCCAACAGGATCAACAAAAAAATCAGGTGGATGAAAAACGCGCTCACCATTTTAATGGCCGCCAGAATATTGATCGGAAAAACGACCTTTTTCACCAGATAGTTGTATTCGTTCAAGCTGTGCGTCCCGCCGTTTAAGGCCTCCTGGAAAAAAAACCAGGGGACGATCCCCGCCAGCATCCATAAAAGATACGGATAATTCTCCGTCTGCGGCGTGATATCCCCCCTCAAAACCCCAAACACAATATAATAAATCACGACCGTCACGACCGGCTGCACAAACATCCACAGGATCCCAAAATACGACCCCACGAATTTTTTCTTAAAATCCGCCCTGGCCAGCTCCCAAATCAACCGGCGCTTCGTAAAGACCAGGGACAGATCCGCTGCTACACTCTTCATAGACGCTCCCTGTCCGAACGGCCTACGCAAAGCGAAACGTTTCTGAAAGGCCGCCCCACTTCGTATCCTTTTCCGAGATTATAAGCTCCATCCCCTCCTCAACCGGCCAGTCCACGCCGATCTCCGGGTCGTTCCAGGCCAGTCCGCCCTCGTCGCCGGGATGATAAAAATCGGTGCATTTGTAGGCAAATTCCGCTTCCTTTGACAACACCAAAAAACCGTGCGCAAACCCCTGCGGGATATAAAACTGTTTCTTATTCTCCTCGGACAGCTCGATGCCGAACCATTTGCCAAAGGTCGCCGAGGACACCCTCAGATCCACCGCCACATCAAACACACGGCCGCGGATGCAGCGCACCAGCTTGCCCTGCGGATACTGCTTTTGATAGTGCAGGCCGCGCAGGACTCCCCGTACCGACATCGACTGGTTGTCCTGCACAAACTGCATCGAAAGCCCCTGTTCCTTAAAATCCTGGTAATTGTAGGTTTCCACAAAATACCCTCTCTGGTCATAAAACACCGTCGGTTCAATGACACATAATCCCTCGATCTCACAGCGCGTTACCTTTATCTTTCCCATCCTGCCGGTTTCCTTTCACAGATTTAACAAAAAAACGCATTATTTGGTAATTATAACATGGTATTCCCTGAATCGCAACCTTTCGACAGGATTTACCCGCACAACCCTAACATCGACTGCGTAACAACCGCGCCCGTAATCAGCGCTGCCCCCGTGAGCGTGAGCAGATAAAGCCGCTCCTGCTTTATGTTTATTTTTACCGTGTCCGGGCACAGGCACAGATATAGCGGCAGCAACAGCGGGATATAATACCGCGCCTGCACTCCTTTGATCGTATTTTCGCCGACCGGCGTAAAGGCCAGATACATGGCGACCCATACCATCGCTATAATTCCCGCACATAAAAGTAAAATCCAGGCACGCGCCCCACCGCGCAGACGGCCTTCCCGATCCTTCGTACCCCCAAGCCGCTTTCCGTCCGCAAAAAGTACTAAAAGCATAAAGGCCGAAATCACCCGCCCCAGCATTTCCAGCGCCACATGGCCCATCGTGCCATAGACCGACGATCCGATCGTGTAGCTGGGAAATGTCACGCAGATACTCGAAATAAGCATCCGCAAAAAACGCGGAATGTCGCTCAGAATATAGGGAATCTGCCCCGCCTCGCTGGTATTGCCGCCGCGCGTATCGTTGCTCTCGGCCGGCGACAGCACCGTAGGCAGCACAAAGCTTGCCATCAAAACCAGAAACAGCACGGCTGCCAGCCCCTTCATCCACAGTTCCTGCCGGCGATCGGCAAACTTTTCCCGCGGCAGCAGAAAAACCGCCAGTATAAGCGGCACATAGATCGCCTTCGGCATCGATCCGATCGAAATACTCAAAGCGATCACCGCGAAGCCATACCACTCGATCTTCCTCTGCGGATGCAGGTACTCGTCTAAAAACCAGGCAAAGCCTAAAGCCAGCAGCGAAGTCAAAAACGCGTCATAGGAATACATCGACATCAAAAACAGCGGCGTCGGCAGCAAACCGATCGCGCAGAGTACCGCCTTTCCGATCGGGATCTTGCGGATCGCCCAGGCAAAAATCCCCGCGCAAAAAAGAAGGTTGAACAGCCTCCCCAGCTGGTATACCAGCGTAAACGGCAGCCCCAGCAAAAAGCCCAACCGCAGTCCCAAAGCTGCCGGCACATAGGCCGGCGTATAAATCCCCGCCAGCGCATGGCCCCGGCTGTAGACCATCTCCTCTTCCATACTCTGGTTCAGCGTCGCGTTCATCGCCCGCCGTTCATCCAGATTGTCCGGCAGGCTGTAGGGATAATTCTCCTTATCCGCCACAAACAGGCGTTCCAACATATCATTGGTCTTTACCTCCAGTCCGAAATGCGAAACGCAGTAGGCATGGAAAAAGTGTACTTCTTCGTCCCAGCTTGCCTTATTCGCCGGCAGCAGCACGATCATTAAAATCCCCAGTCCCAAAGCCAGCGCTAAAAATCCCGCTTCCAGATGACGCGCTACAAAATGCCGTCCTAACCACAAAAATGCCGCCAGTCCCAGCACGGTCCACACAAAAAACACCCGCTGCCAGCGAATACCAAACGAATTGACCCAAAACGCCTCCCGCAGGCGAAACGTAAGGGTTTCCGCCTCATTCACCGGTTCTTCCGCCTCCGGCGTCATTTCGTCCCGTCCCCATACGATCTGCAGTCGTTCCACCGGCCGATCCAGCCGTTCCACCGACATCTGAGTCAGCGCGCCGTTGTGATCCTCTATAATAGCCGGCCCCCAGTCTCCCGGCCCCCAAACATACCATTTTACGCTCAGCCGTTCGTCATATTCATAGGAAAATCCAAAACGACTCACATATCGACCGCCCAGCTCCACGCTAAGCACGCCCATGTCATCGGAAAGTACCCAGCCGTCCTCCGTCTGTGTAAAGCCTTCCCATGTACAGGCCTCCTCCGGCACCTCAAACCGCCCCCGCTCCCCCGCCGCCAGCATCAGCACATCCCGCTGGCAGACCAAATCCACCAAAATCCCCGCCGCCAGAATCACCGCCGCCAGGATCAGATAGCGCCCCCACGTCTTTCGCCCGCCTATATCCCATTTCCATCTTCTTCCAACGCGTTTCACAAAAGCGCCTCCCGCCCATTCAAAACTTGCAAGCCACTCATCCCTCTTCCCATTCCATTTATATCACCCATTCCACTTATACCACCCGTCCCACAATACTCTGCAGCACCAGCACATTCGCCAGGCAGTAGCCGCCCGCCAGAATCCGCTCCACCGGCGCTTCCAAGGTCACACTTCGACTGCGCAGCGCCAAGAGCCCTAACGGCAAAATCGGCAGGAAATACCGTCCCTGCACGCCCTCCACGACCGGCGACCCGAGCGGCGTCCACGACATCAGCATGATAAACAGCGTCGCCGCCACCGTGCAGAAGCACAGCCCCAGGCTGACCACCCTGTGTGGCAGCGGCATGACGGCCGTTGCCGCCAGGCCTTCCGCCCGACCGACCGCACCGCCTACGGACGCCTGCCCCTTTTTGACTTCCCCCTCCGCCGACACCGTCTCCTTTCGCACCGGCAGCGCCGCCAGCGCCGTCCACAGCAGCAAAAACAAAATCAGAGTGGGATCAATCTCGTGCTCCAGCCATCCCAGAGAGCCGCCTACCATCGAATTCAGATAGCTCGGCATCTTTCGGATCAGCGTATTCCCCACTACCTTACAAGCCGCCAGCGGATCGGCCAACACCGCCGAAAAGCTGTATCCCGCCACACCGCCGGCCCAGCTCACGGGATCCTCCGTCCCCTGGAAATAGACCAGAATTTTATCGAGATTCACGGCCAACACCGCCGCCGCCGCGCAGGCCGCCACCAAAAGAGCCGCCTGCCGGTATCTCTTTCCCGAGCCAAACTTTTCCCGCGGAATCAAAAAACACAGTCCGGCCAGCGGAATATATACCATTTTGCAGGGCGCCAGCGCGGCCAGCAGCACCGCCAGTACCAAAAGCTCCCGTTTGCCCACTTGGGGGCTCTCATACGCCAGATGAAGCGCATACGCCGTAAACAGCATCCCCAGCCCGATCGCAAACGCGTCGTAGGAAAGCGACGACACCAGTTCCAGCGTCATTGGAAGCATCGCCGTCCCAAAAAACACCATCTTTCCAAACGGTGCAAAACGCACCGCCTGATACGCGCAAAACGCAAAAAACAGCAGATTGCACAGCCTCCCCAAATATATGGTCAGCACCTGTCCCAGCGACAGCAGGCGGCCCAGCGTAATTCCCAGCGCCTGCGGCAGATACGCGTGAAACGCCACCTCCATCGGCACATGACCATAGCCAACTCTCCCTTGGCTGTGATCCAGCGCCAGGAAATCCCCATAGACTTCTTCATAGGATTCCGCGCTCAGTTCCGGCCACAGCTGCCTGGCGTCTCCCTCCCGCATCCACACCTGTCCCTCATCATTGTATACGGCCTGCCCCATTATCTGGCTGGACAGACGGTACGCCGAGGCAAAATGCGCATACTCATCCGGCGCCGTAAACGGAATAAACACCAGCGAATACAAAATCCCCCAAAACAACAGACAGGGCAGAAACAGCCGCCCCGGCCCGGCCGCCCGTTCTTTATAAAGATACACAAAGAAGCCCGCCAAAAAGGCAAGCATGGCAAACAGAAATATTGTAGACAGATTCTGCCACAGCTGCATAAAAAATTTCCCTCTCAGTCATACGCCGAACACGACTTTCGGTACGCTTTCATAATCACCCGCACAAGCCAGTCCGGCCAAAAATGCCGGAACATCTCCCAATCCTCCCGCTCCTTCTTATGATTCATAATAAATTTCTTGCTGGTCGCCTCCGCATGCACCCGGAAAAATCCCTGCGGCTTATGCTCATAGACAAAGCGCCCCGGCCGGCAAGAAAGCTTCCAGTACATCTCCCAGTCAAGCGCGTATTTCAGACGCGAACGAAACGGGGTAGGCCCCACAATGTTTTTATTATACGTCGTCATCGGACAGGAGATGGCGTTTCCCAGGCACAGGCAGCTTTTTTTCAGCCATGAGCGGTCCGCAAGCGCCGTAAACGACACCGGCAGACACAAAAGACGCTTCACCACGCCGCTGCGCTCCCATGGCGCCCGCCGCGTCCCCTTGATCGTCACATAGCTGCAAAAAAAGATCGACAAATCGGCGTACCGGCCTGCTTTTTCAAAAAGCACCCTCGTATAATCCGGCCCGTACACATCGTCCTGATGAGCAATCGTCACAAACTGCGTATCCGCCGTATCATAGGCAAAATTCCAGTCCGCCTGGATGTCGCTCTCGCCCTCCCGCACGTAAAGCGGCAGCCCGTACTTTGTAGCCAGCCCCCGGATATGCGCATTGGGCGTAGACGTACAGACGATAATCTTGCTTGGAATCCTCTGTGCCAGCAGCGAGCGCAGGCACTCCTCCAAATACGGGGATTCCTGGTACGCGCAGACTGCAAACGTATGGTTCGTGTTACATTTCTTTCTCATGGACCCAATACCTCTGATTCATTGTAATCGCCCGTACTAAAAAACGCGGCAGCATACGGTATCGTTTTCCCAGTAAATACCCCAGATACTTGCAGCCCGACTGCCAAAAAAGCTTAGGAAGCAGATACGCATGGCCGCTTTTACACAAATAATCCGCCGTCTCCTTCACCATACGAATCCCCTCGCCCTCCGAAGCAATCCCTGCAAAGACCTCCGGATGGTCGGCCTGCGACACGGCCAGATCAAAATTCCGCCGCACCTGCTGCCAGCCGCTGTAATTGTGCGAATGCACCACCCGCGCTTCAGACGCGTAGGCAATCCCGTATCCGCCCCGAATCAAGCCCGCCGCCAAAATCATGTCCTCATTAAAAATGGTCCGCCGGCAAAATCCGCCCAGCGTCTCGTACACCTCCCGCCGGTACGCCGCACAGACATTCGAGCAGAAAAAGGTCTTAATCCCCAATCGTGGAAGATCGTCCGCCGTCTTAACCGCACTCTTTGCCGGATAATTGAATCCACGCGTAAAACGTTCAATCGGGCGACAGTCCTTCGCCGGCAGCTGCCTGGCATAGGCGGCCGCCACCTGTATATCATCGGCCCCTGTCCCACGCTCAGCCGCTTTGGGACAAGGTCTCTCGTTTTCTTCTCCATACCCCAGCGCCCGCACCAGGTGCTCCACCAAAAAGGCATCCGCCGGCACCGCGTCCTGCGTCATAAACAGAAGCACATCCGCCTGGCTCTCCTTCGCCCCCCGGCGCCGTGTTCCGCCATGATCAAACTCCTCCGGAACAATCCGTGTAAATCGGAGAGCCGGCATACCTTTCCCGACTGGAAGATTGGTTCCCGGCACGCTGTTTTTTGCAAAGCATGCTTCCCGCCCCCGAGACACGTCCGTTTTGCCCTCGTCCGTTCCGCCACGCTCCAGCTCTTCCCAAAAACGCGTATACCGCCCGCGGATTTCCAGGAATTCTTCTTCCCCGGCCGTCACCAGCAGATGGACGCCCGCCGGCAGCAGGCTTTGCTCCCGTATCTTTTCCAGCAGCGCCGCCAGCTCCACGCCCGGCTTGTACACCGGCACAATCAACTCCACCGTCGGCCGGCCGTTTCTTCTCTCATTTCCCATCGCGTATCTCCTTATCTTTCCTGCCGTCGGCTATCATCCCTTCTTCGTTACCCCTTCTTCTCTACTGCCTTTTCTTCTTCCTCTCTTCCGCTCTCCGGTAGCACCAAACCGCCGCCCCCGCAAACAGCGCCGTCTGCAGCGCCATCAGCCCGCAGTACGACCCGGCCGCGCCAATTAGCCCCCACCGGCGCACCGCCGCCGTGCTCACGGCCAGCGTCGCCGCCGTCACGGTCCCGTACAGCGAAAGGATCACCCGCTGGCGCCGCATCACCGTCAATGCATAATACAATATCAAACTCGCGGCGTTAAACCCGCCGCCCAAAATCAAAATCTCCAGCTCCCGCAGATACCCGCTCAGGTCATACCCGTACACCACCGACAATACCGGGATCCCCAAAAGCGCCCCGCCGGCCAGGCAGGCCGCCGTAATCAGCACCGCCACCCCCAAAAGCCGGACGGCCAGCCGCGCAAACTCCCGCCTTTTCCCTTCCGCGAAATATCCCGCCAGCGTCGTCAAAATCGGCTTAAAGACAAAGCCGCAGGCCAGATAGATCACCGACGTCGGCATAAACAGGCAGGCGTAAATATAACGGATGTCCTCCGACGCCGCGTCTGCCCCCTGGTACACCGCATCCACCGCATACGCCGAGGCGTTGAAGATATACAGGCACAAAATCGACCCCACAAACAAGAGCACCGTGCTGCCCATAAGCCGCCGGATCCGCTCCCGGTCAAAGCAAAGCTTTGGCCTTGCAAACGCCCCGATCAGCGCTGCGTCAAACAGTAAAACGCCCAGCGCCGCTGCCAGCACCATCACGCACACCGACAGCACCACATTCCCCGTCGCGGCTACCACCGCGCCGTAAACCCCTACCGACAAAAGCGTGCGAAACGCCACCGACTTTCCTGCCAGGTCCATGCGCCCCTGCTTCTGGAACTCGCCCTCGTACACGTCCGCGGCCCCGTCCATCAGCTTATACAAGCACAAAAGGGCAAACAGCGCAAAACGCACGCCGCTCTCCCCCTTCAGCCACGGAAACAGCACGCCGCTTGCCGCCATCGCCCCGCAAGTTAAGAACCGGAAGCTGTAATACTCCTGAAACGAATACTCCCCCGCCACGTCCGTCACCTGGAACGGGCGGATCTCGAAATACCCGATCGTCAGCAAAATCTGCCCCGTTTTCAGCGCGATATTGAAATCCGCGCCCGCGCCGGTGCCCGCCGCCCCCCGCGTTATGCGCACGAGGACGATCGTCGCCAGCGCATACAGGGCGCTGCCGATCATATTCCACAGAAAATTGTCCCTGGTATGGTCTGTTTTCGTCCCCAGGACCAGCTGTCTCCATCGTTCTGCCATACACCTAAAACCTTACTTATGCCGTATATTCAAGATCCCGATAAAGAATCCCCCGAAAATCATCTGCACCCCCACGGCCATCGCCGTCAGGGCCGGGATCGTCAGCCGCATGATCCGCTGCGGGTCCAGCGCCCCAAAGGAGGTCCGACTCCACACGACGAGCGCCGACACCGTCGCCACGATCCCCAGCACCAGCAAAATTGCTCCCGCCAGGATCACCCGATCCTCCGTGAATTTATCCGTATGCTCCGTATTCACCGGAATGAAGCCCGAATTCTTTGCATACGTCTTGGTAAACAGCGCAAACTCGATCGTACTCACCCCAATAATCGTAAACGCCGAGCCATAGAGCATCGTATGGATATCCAGCGTAATATTGCCGATCGCCACCGGCCCGAACATCAGCCCTACGAGCAGCAACAGCCCCAGCGCCACAAAAAAAATCCCCGGATACAAAAACAGCCAGTTCGGGCTGTGCATCAGCAAAAACTTCAGATGACGCCACCCGTCGCGGAAACTGCGCAGATGCGGCGCGTGCGAACGCCCGTCTTTTTTCAGCGTCGTCGGCACCTCTGCGATCTTCAATTTGTACAGGGTCGCCTTAACTACCATCTCGCTGGCATACTCCATGCCCGTCGTCTGCAGCCCCAGCCTACCGATCGCCTCCCGGTTGTACCCCCTAAGACCGCAGTGGAAATCCCCGATCTTGCTCGGATAAAACAGCCGGCCGATAAACGACAGCACCGGATTGCCCAGATAGCGGTGAAGCGGCGGCATCGCCCCCGGCTCGATCCCCCCCTTAAAGCGGTTGCCCATCACCAGGTCGTACCCCTCCCGGAGCTTTTCGACAAAGGGGTCCAGGTGCAGGAAATCATAGCTGTCGTCGGCGTCCCCCATGATCACATAGGTTCCCTCTGCGGCCTGGCAGCCCCCGATCAGCGCCGCGCCGTAGCCGCGCTCCGCCACGTCCACCACCCGCGCCCCGCAACGCCTGGCGATCTCCTGCGAACCGTCGGTGCTCCCGTTGTCCGCAATCAGGATCTCCCCCTCCACGCCGCTTGTCTCCAGATATGTCTTCGCCTTTCGGATACAAGTCTCCAGCGTCTCCGCCTCATTTAAGCATGGCATCAGTATCGTCAGTTCCATTTCCAGCATCCTCTCTGCACAGCAGCTCCTCCAGCGCCCGCACCATCGTATCGTTTTCCTCGTCGGTTTTCACCGACAGCCGGATATAATTGCCGCCCTTCAAGCCTTCCTTCGTCGATAGGTCCTTAATCAAAATATTGTAACGGTCCAATAAAATCTCCGCCAATCCTCTCGTCGAATACCCGCACTCCACCCGGCACATCACATAGTTGGCCTGCGACGGGAATACCCGCAGCGCCGGGATCTGCCGAAGCTTTTCCACATACCGCCGGCGCACCTCTTTAAAACGCGCCATCGCTTCCTCGTAGTCCTCTTTGTACTTCTCGATGATCTGCATATAGTACTCGGCAAACGAATTGATGTTCCAGATCGACAGGTCCTTCTTCATCCCCGCGATTAACGCCTCGTCCGCCGTCGCCAGCACGCCAAGCCTAAGCCCCGGCACGCCAAACGATTTGGAGATGCTCTTTAACACGATCAGGCCCGGGTGCGCCGTAAGCGTCCCCTCCTCCAGAAGCGTCTGCGCCGGCAAATCCGCAAAATCCACAAACGACTCATCCACGATCACCCGGCGCCCGCGCGCCCTGGCCCACTCCTCCAGGCGCAGGATATCCCCGCGCTCAATATAATGGCCAGACGGGTTGTCCGGGTTCACCAGCACGATGGCCTCCACCTCACGCCCCTCATAGTACGCCATGATGTCGTCCACCGTATACGAAAAGTCCTCCTGGATCACCCAGAACGGCTCCAGCTGCGCCTCCTCCTTGCGGTGGGGGTACTCCTCAAACGTCGGGTAAATAAGGCCGATCTTCCCCGAAAAATTCTCCATCAGCGACTTAATAAGCTCCGCCGTCCCGTTGCCCACGCAGATCTGCTCCGGCCTAAGCTCATAATACTTGGCCGCCAGCAGGCTGTTGACCCCCATCCCCGACGGGTACTCGCGGATCAGCGTCTCAAAATTCGCCCGCATCTCGTCCATGAAGCGCCGGTTCGGGAAAAACGGGTTCACCAGGTAACAAAAATCATGCATCCCCTGGTATCTCCAGTAGCCGCCGAACCGCCGCAGGTAACGCCCCAGCTTCTCGTCGCCCTCGGCAAAAATGCTCTCCGCGATATCCATGTCCTGGATATCGTTGATCTCATACCAGCGCTCGCCGGCCAGCACCTCGGCCCGGATCATCGGCCGCTTGCCGAAGGACACCACCTTCATCACCGACTCATACTGCGGCTCCCGCCCCCAGACCTTCACATAGGCCTCCAGGAAAGGCAGGTACGTCTCCCTTATATACTCCCGCCCCATGCGGTACATGCTCACGGTCTTATAATACCGGTCTTTCTCCTCAAAACGGAAATCCTCCGCATCGATGAAGGCCCGCACATAGCCGTCCCCCGAAAGCGTCACCAGCGAGCCGTCCATCCACGGCTTCGGCTTCGACACAAACATCAGACAGGGCGCGTCCGAGGCCATCATGCGGTCTGCGAGCTTCTTCTCAAAAATAATATCCGACTCAATGACCAGCGAATCCTCCTCCTGCAAATATTCCCTGGCCAAAAACAGCGAATACAGGTTGTTGGTCGCCGCGTACTCCTCATTCTGCAAAAATACGACCGGCGTCGAAATCCCCAGCCCCTCCACATGGCGGATCAGGCCTGCGGCCTGGTAACCGGCCACCACGACGATCCGTGACAGCCCCTCCTCGTCCAAAATCCGCAGCGTCCGCTCGATGAGCGTCCGCCCGCCGACCTTTACCATGCACTTTGTCTTATCCTTCGTATGCTCCTTCAAGCGCCGGCCCATCCCAGCGGCCAAAATAATTGCCTGCATCCAGTCACTCCTGCCTTTACTCTACATTTTCATAGCGCTCCCCGTCCCCAAAATCGAGGATATAGGGGAAATGCGTCTTGCGCTTCTCCACCGGCGGCAGCTGCATATACGTATCGCCGTAAAAATTGTGCAGCATCCCATACATGTCCTTGGGGAAATTCAGCCGGAGCCCCTCAAACTCCCACTTCTGCGTAGGGAACGTCCTGTCCTTGTACAGCGTGTTCCAGTGCGGGTTCGTATCGCAGGGATAGCCAAACCGCTTCGTCTCGCGGTGGTTGTACTTCGTGCAGGCATGTTTGCAGCGCCGGTACAGCCAGCGCTTGGACACATGGAAAAAGCAAAGCAGATGGTGCACGACGCTGCAGGCCGCCCAGATCACCTTCGCCTTTGTCCCGCTCTGGTACAAAAACGGCGCCTTGATGCTGCGCAGGATCAAGAGCTTGCTCCAGAACCAGGCCGTCCACACCTGGAAGCGGTACGCCCATTTGCCGTCCGCCAGGTTGTCGTAGGCATAGACATCCAGGAAAATCCCCAGCGGCGCGTCCACATCCATAAACATCTTCTCGACAAACCGGGTACCGCGGATGCACAGCCGCGTGCTCGTCAGCGGGAAATTCTCGTCGCGCTCCGGGTTCAGCACATAATATTTATCCCCCATCTGTTTTTCCACCAGGCGGATAAACACCTCAAAATCCTCCCGCGGCAGCGCCACGTCGATGTCGTCGTCCCAGGGGATAAAGCCCTTGTGGCGCACCGCCCCGATGCCCGTGCCCGCAAACGCAAAATACCGCAGCCCGTTCTCGTCGCAGATCTTCATAAAATCCGAGAGGATCCCCAGCTCAAACTCCTGTATCTTTTTCAGTTCCGCTTCCTGGTAAAATTTTGCCATAAAACCCTCCGTTTTATACGGTTTCCCGGTAGCCGCCCTTCACCCAGGCCACCGCCCGCTCATAATCCGCCATCGTATCGATCTCCCGGGTGCGGATCAGCTCCATCGGCAGCGGCAGAAGCGGTGCCATCATATCGCACACATGGCGGTCGCCCGGCGTTAAGCGGTCACGCCGCACCTGGGCCAGGCCTGTCCACTCATACTCCCCCTCCTGCCGGGAAAAGCCCACCCCGTAGACCTGCCCGTCCTGTGTAAGCGTTTTCATGCGCATCGGGTCCTCCGTGCCCAGGACGGAGCCGCAGACGCACTCCCGGTCGCTGCCCAGCACCCGCGCCAGGTCGTCCGGGTGCACCAGCAGGTCCCCGTCTAAGGACACCACCAGCTCCCTGGCGTGCCGGATCCCCAGCGAAAAGCTGCCGCCGGTCCCGGTATTCCGGTAATTATGGTTCAATACAAACAACAGGTCCGGCCGGTACGCGCCGGCCACCTCCATCACCTTTTCCATCTGGTAGCCCACGACGATGCGGATATCGTCAAACTCTTTTAGAAGCTCCAGCTGCCGTATAATCAGCGGCTTTCCGTCGATGTCCAGCAGCGCCTTGGTCGAGCCGATCCCCAGGCGCGTCCCCATCCCGGCACAGCTTATAACAATTGTCTTAGAAACTGGCATAGCTTTTCCTCCGAATAGACCGCATGGGTGGCACAACGAAGCAGAGGCGGCGCAACCGGGCGCACCCCCCCGAAACCGATCCCAATCTCTGCGGCCGCAATCATCGCCGCGTCGTTGCTCCCATCCCCCACCGCCACCAGCGGGCGGCCGGCGAACTCCTCCATGACCTTGCTCTTGTCGAGGATATGCTCGATCCGGGCAATGCGGTCATCCTCCACCGAGGCCTGCGAACAGTACACACGGCCTGCAAGGCCCAGCCTGTCCACCAGCTCCTCGATCCATATGTCAAGGTTCCCGGTCACCAGATAGCAGCGCTCCCGGTTCTCCCGGATAAACGCCGCCAGCTCCTCATGCAGGGGCACCTGCCCCACCAGCTTTTTTACCTCGCTCACCGGGATTCCCTTCAGGACTCCCACGCGCCTGTAAAAGCTCTGCGCAAACGGCAGCTCGCCCGCCATCGTCCGCTCCGTCAGCTCCCGCATCTCTTGTGCCTTATTGATCCGCGCGGCGATCTCCGGCAGGATCTCTGCCTTCGTGACCGTCGCGTCCAGGTCAAATAAAAATGTATACTCGCTCAAAAAGGCGCTCCTTCCCGTAATCCTGCCCTTACATAGCCGGCCACAGGGGGCTCCGGCCGCAGGGGCAGCCTACTCTTCCTTCTCGCCGAAATTATTGCGCACCACGGCCGTTACGGCGGCCAGCGCCTCCGCCTCATCCGGCCCGTCGCAGATAAATTCGATCTCGTCGCCGGATTTTACGCAGGCAGCCAGCACGCTCAGCACGCTCTTGGCATTGACGTTCGTCGTGCCGAACTGGAACGACACCGACGCCTTATACTTGATCGCCTCGTTGCACAACGTGCCGGCCGGCTTCAAATGCAGCCCCGTACGATTGGTTACCGTAACTTTTTCTCTTACCATACTAAAATCCTTCCTTCTCCAAAATTTCTTTGCACGCTCAAAGCAAGCGCGCCTCCCCAAAGCTCCAAAACTCCGGTCACTCCTCCGGCACGGCGGTTGTTCCCGCGGCCGAAGTCGTCGCCCCGGAAGCCTCTCCCGACGCGGACGACGTGCCGACCGCTGAGGTCGCATCGGATGCGGACGTCCCGTTTGTCCCCGACGTACCGCCGGACGGATTCCCTCCCGTTCCGGCGACGCTCTCCGGCTGCGGTATTTCTTCCATTGTAACGACCGCATTCTCAACCTGCACCAGCGTAAAGGCATTCCCCGCCGTCACCTGAACCTCGACCTGATTTTCTCCCTCCTCCAAGCCCTCTAAGGACAGCCAGGCGTCCAGCATATCGTCGGTCAAAGCGTTTAAATCTTCCTCCAGGCCCTCCAAGACGACCAGGACGCTGCCGCGGATCGTATAATTCCAGCCCTCCTGTCGGCCCTCCATGCGGATTTTCTCCGGGAGCAGCTCCCGCGTCTGGCGGATCAACGGCTCTACGACCAGCGTAACCTTGACTATATTATCGCTCTCCACCGTCACGCCCTCCGGCACATAACGGCTGATGTCAAGCTCCAGCTCCACATTTTCCTTGGCTCCCTCTAAATTCAACGCTTCCGAAGGAATCTCGATGGCGTCGATATCTGCCAATACGCCCCGCAGGCCCGCGATGTGCACGGTCTGGTTGCCGCCCTGGCGGCCCGTATAGCGGTATCCTTCCGCCACGGTCCCCTCAGGCGGCGCAAAGCTCAGGCGCACCTCCTTCGTCTTTAGCAGCGGGATGGTGTAGGCAATCTTCTGCTGGCTGATGGAAAACTCAAACTCCGCAAACTCCTCATAATCCAGAACCAGCTCCTCCCCCGCTACATCATACAGAATCAATGCGGCCTCGCCGGAGGCTTCGCTGTTTAAACCATTTACGTTGACCTCAATTCCGGCAGAACGGATCCGTTCCATGACCGACTGCGGCGCTTTAATCGTAACCGAACGCGGCGAAACCACGCTCTCCTCGCCCAGGATATATTCCTCCGCCGGCTGCCCGGTCGTCTTTAGCTGTACCGGATAGGTTCGCTCGATAATATCCTCCAGCGTCACCGTCACCGTTGTTGTCCGCCAGGTAATCTCCGATTCCGTAATTTCATACTCCCGGTCGCCGGAGCCAAGCCATTCCACGTCAATTTCGACGGTCCCATACGGCCCGATCTTCGCCAGGTCGATCACGATCTGGAAATCGTCGCCCCGTATTTTCCGGGCATCCTGCTTGCGCACCGGCACGGAGATACTGATACCCCGGTTTTCCAGCTCGCCGACCGTATAGGTCTTGCCGCTGTCAATCACCACATCCTCATTCAAATATTTTATATTTGTGACCGTCACACTGCGCCGTTCGATGGGATTGGACTCGTTAATCACTACCAGCCACATCAGCATCGCCAGACAAACGGAAATCAGCTTCAGCCCCCAGTTATTTGTCAGCTTTTCCTTCATTCCTCTGCAGTCCTTTC
>CANSWW010000030.1 GCA_947650845.1 uncultured Lachnospiraceae bacterium | reverse complement strand
GTATTCCACATAGTCCAGGTCGTACTGGCTGTCGGCGATCTGCTGACGAATGCTTTCCTCTACGGCCTCCAGATCGTCGGGATGGACGATCCCCCGAAACGAATTACCGGTCCATGCGCGCAGTTCGTTGAGTGTGCGGCAGCCGAAGATTTGCTGCAGGGCGGCATTGGCGTAGATGATTTCTTCCTGGCCATAGGCGCGATAGACAAGAAAGCCTCCCGGCATCTGATCGATCAGAGTGCGAATGGGGGATTCTTGTCCGGATAAAAGATCGGTAATCAGGTTATGGTCAATGCTCATGACGGCGTCCTCCCGTTTTGCGGCAGCAGGATTCGTGGAAGTATGGCGATGCGGTATAAATGGAACCGTATGGTATGGATTATACTGTATTTTGGCGGGAACTGCAAGTAATAATCGAGTGGCAGAGGGGAAAACGCCTGGTCGGTACGACGAGGCAAATGTAAAAATTTTGAAAAGAGTATGTATTTTTTGGTAACTCTATTGACAGGAGAGTGCCGTCGCTATAGAATGATTCGCAAAGTTAAAGATTAACAGTGTTAATCAAGAGACAGGAGAAGTGAAATTGATGAAACCGCAGGGGATCGAACAGGAATTTATGCATACGCTGCGCCGGCTGGGGCGGGCCCACATGGGAAATCTGTTTCAAGGAGTGACCCGCAGCGAGTTTTCGGTGTTAATGTCGCTGGAACGATACGGAGAGCGCCACGAGGGGGAGGGGATCCGGGCATCGGTGCTGGCGGAGCTGGTGGAAGCGTCCCCGCAGGCGTTATCCAGGACGCTGAAAGGGCTGGAGCGCAAAGGCTATATCGTGCGGCATCCGGATCCGCGCGACCGGCGCAACGCCAGCATTTGCTTAACCGAAGAAGCCCGCGGCGTGATGGAGGCAGGGAAGAAACGGATGAAAGACCTGTTTTGCCAGGTGGTGGAAGCCATGGGGGAAGAGGAAATCCGTGAATTGATGGTGCGTATGGACCGTCTGACGGAGGTGATCCGGCAGATTGACCGCCAGACGCCGGCGCGAGAGGAGGCCGCGCCGGAGGGCGTGACAGATCAGCTGGAGGATAGAACAGAAGGACAAGAAGGAGATGGAAGATGCTAAGAATACTGAATTATCTGCGAGACTTTAAAGCATCGGTGGCGGTAATTATTATTCTGCTGTTTTTGCAGGCCTTTGGCGATCTGGCGCTGCCGGACTATACGTCGAGGATTGTGGACGTGGGCATTCAGCAGGGCGGGATCGAGAGAGTCGCGCCGGAAGCGATCCGGGAATCGGAATGGGAAAGGCTGCTGTCCCTTATGACAGGAGAGGAGCAGGAAAGCGTCGCAGGCGCTTACCGCCGGCTTTCTGTGGAGGAGCTGTCGGAAAAGGAGTATCTGAAATATCAGAAAAGGTATCCGCTGCTTTCGGAGGAGCCGCTGTATGTGTTAGATACGGGAAAAGCGGAGACGCTCGATCAGGTGGAGAGCGCGTTCGCGTTTCCGATGGTGATGCTTTCTTATATGAAAGAGCTAAGCGGAAGCGAAACGGAGGCCTGGCCGGGAGCGTCGTATCCGGAGAACGCGGCGTCGGGCGGGCCGCTTTCGGAGGAGGCGATCGAAGGCCTGCGGACGGCGGTGCGGCAGCAGCTGGGGGACCAGTCGGATACGCTGATCGCCCAGCGGGCAATCGTCTATATCCGGAGCGAGTACGAGGCGATCGGTATGGATTTGGGCCGCCTGCAAACGAACTATCTTTGGAAAACCGGGGCCGGCATGCTGGGAATTTCGGTTTTGATTATGGGCACGGCGGTTCTGATCGGTCTTTTGGCGGCGCGGACGGCGGCGGGAGTCGGACAGCGGCTGCGGGCCCGGGTGTTTGGCCAGGTGGTATCGTTTTCCCACGCGGAGCTGGACCGCTTCTCGACGGCCTCGCTGATTACCCGCAGCACCAACGATATCCAGCAGGTACAGATGGTATCGGTCATGCTGCTGCGAATGGTCGCCTACGCTCCGATTTTGGGAATCGGCGGAGTGGTTAAGGTGGCGGGGACGCGGACCGGCATGAGCTGGATCATCGTCGTGGCAGTCGCGGCGGTCGTATCGCTGGTGCTGGTTCTAATGAAGATCGCGATGCCTAAGTTTCGTAAGATGCAGGAGCTGGTGGATCGGCTGAATCTGGTGGCACGGGAAATTTTAACCGGGCTGCCGGTCATCCGGGCCTTCAGCCGGGAGCGCTACGAGGAGCAGCGCTTTGACAAGGCGAACCGGGACCTGATGGATACGCAGCTCTTTACCAACCGGGTCATGACCTTTATGAGTCCGGTGATGATGCTGATCTTAAACGGGATTACGCTACTGATCGTGTGGGTAGGCGGCCAGAGGATCGACATGGGAGGTCTGCAGGTCGGCGATATGATTGCCTTTATCACGTATACCATGCAGATTGTCAGCTCCTTCTTAATGCTGACAATGGTATCTATTATGATGCCTCGGGCCGGCGTGGCAGCCAAGCGAATCGATGAGATCCTCGAGACAAAGCCGGTGATCGAGGATGCGCCGAGGGAGCGGCAGGTGAAGCGTCCGGCAGAGGCGTGGAAGGGCGAGCTTGCGTTTGAGGATGTGAGCTTTTGCTATCCGGGCGCCGATGAAGAGGCGCTTGCGCATATATCGTTTCGGGCAGAGCCGGGAAAAACGACGGCGATTATCGGCAGCACCGGCTGCGGCAAGTCCACGCTGTTAAATCTGATTCCCCGCTTTTACGATGTGACAAACGGGCGTGTGACGATCGACGGCGTGGATATCCGGACGATTTCGCAGAAGGATCTGCGGGAGCTTTTGGGCTATGTGCCGCAAAAAGGGGTGCTTTTTTCCGGCACGATTGAATCCAACCTCAAGTTCGGCGGCGAGGAGATTACAGAGGAGCAGATGAAGGAGGCGGCGGCGATTGCGCAGGCGGCGGAGTTCATCGGGGAAAAGCCGGACGGCTATGACAGCCCGATCGCCCAGGGCGGAACGAACGTCTCCGGCGGCCAGAAGCAGCGCCTGTCGATCGCGCGGGCGATCGCCAAAAACCCCAAGATTTATCTCTTTGACGACAGCTTCTCCGCTCTTGACTACAAGACGGATGTGATGCTCAGACGGGCGCTGGCGGAGCGGACGGCCGAGGCGACGGTCGTGATCGTGGCGCAGCGGATCAGTACGATCCTTCACGCGGACCAGATTCTGGTGCTGGAGGAGGGACGGATCGCCGGCATGGGAACGCATGAGGAGCTGCTGGCAAGCTGTGAGGCGTATCAGGAGATCGCCCGTTCGCAGCTGTCCCAGGAAGAGCTTTCAAAGGGACCGAAGGGAAAGGAGGAGTAAAGCAATGAGCGAGACATCGACAAATCCGAGACGTCCCCGGGGAGGTATGGGCCATGGACCGGGCCGCGGTATGATGGGAGAGAAGGCGAAAGATTTCAAAGGCTCTATCCGCCGGATGATGGGCGTGATCGGCGCGTACCGGGTGGGATTGGTCCTGGTCCTGGTATTTGCCGTGGGCGGCACCTTGTTTAATATATTGGGTCCGAAGATCCTGAGCCGGGCGACCGACGAGCTGTTTACCGGCTTGATGCGCAAGGTGCAGGGAGCGGGCGGCATCGATTTTGGCCGGGTGGGGCAGATCCTTTTGTTTCTGCTTGGCATGTACGCGCTCAGCGCCGCGTTTTCCTTCGTTCAGGGATGGATCATGAGCGGGATCTCCCAGAAGGTCAGCTATCAGTTTCGTCGGCAGCTGTCGGAGAAAATCAGCCGTATGCCGATGAATTATTTCGAGTCGCGCACCAACGGCGAGGTGCTCTCCCGGATTACCAACGATGTGGATACGCTGGGACAGAGCCTGAACCAGAGCATTACGACGCTGATTACCTCGGTGACGACGATGATCGGCGTGCTGGTGATGATGCTGTCGATCAGCCCCTTGATGACGCTGATCGCGCTGGTGATCCTGCCGGTTTCTTCGATGCTGATTATGGCGGTGATGAAGAAGTCGCAGAAATATTTCCGCAGCCAGCAGGAGTATCTGGGACATGTAAACGGCCAGGTGGAGGAGATCTACGGCGGCCTGAACGTGGTGCGGGCCTTTAACCGGGAGGAGCAGGTAAAGGAAGCCTTTAACCGGGATAATACGATGCTGTATGAATCGGCCTGGAAATCGCAGTTTTTATCAGGGACAATGCAACCGATCATGCAGTTTGTCGGCAATTTGGGATATGTGGGCGTGGCGATTTCCGGAAGCCTCTTAGCCGTGCGGGGAACGATTACGGTCGGCAGCATCCAGGCGTTTATCCAATACGTGCGCAATTTTACCCAGCCGATTATCCAGATTGCTCAGGTAACGAACATGCTGCAATCGATGGCGGCGGCGGCCGAGCGCGTCTTTGAATTCCTCGAGGAGGAGGAAGAGGACCAGAAGGCGGCCAACCATGCCGTGTGCACGGAGACGAAGGAGGACAAAGACGGACGGCTTGTGACGAGCGAGCGGCCAGTGACGATTCATGACCTGCAGGGGCAGGTGACCTTCGACCATGTGCGGTTTGGCTATACCCCGGATAAGACCATTATCGGGGATTTCAGCGCCACGGTGCAGCCCGGCCAGACGGTGGCGATCGTAGGGCCGACCGGGGCCGGAAAGACGACGATGGTCAAGCTCCTGATGCGTTTTTACGACGTGAACGCCGGCCATATCCGTATCGACGGGTATGACGTGCGGGACTTTGACCGCAGCGAGCTGCGGGAAGCCTTCGGCATGGTATTGCAGGATACCTGGCTGTTTAAAGGGACGATTATGGAAAATATCCGCTACGGCCGGCAGGACGCGACCGACGAGGAGGTCGTCGAGGCGGCCAAGGCCGCGCACGCGCACCGCTTTATCAAAACGCTGCCCGGCGGGTATCAGATGGAGCTGAACGAAGAGGCCAGCAACGTTTCACAGGGGCAGAAGCAGCTTTTGACGATCGCGCGGGCCATCCTGGCGGACAATAAGGTGCTGATCCTGGACGAGGCCACCAGCTCCGTGGATACCCGCACCGAGCAGCGGATCCAGAAGGCGATGAATAATCTGATGAAGGGCCGCACCAGCTTCGTGATTGCGCACCGGCTGTCCACGATTAAGGACGCGGACCTGATTCTGGTGATGAAGGACGGGGATATCGTGGAGCAGGGAACGCATGAGGAGCTTTTGCGGCAGGACGGCTTCTACGCGCAGCTGTACAACTCGCAGTTTGAGGAGGCGACGGCGTAGCGATGAGCGGGACGATTTTGGTGGTTGACGACGAGAAGGAATTGGCCGACGTGCTGGAGCTGTATCTGACAAACGACGGCTTTACGGTTCATAAATTTTACACCGGAGCGGACGCGCTTTCCTGTATCGAGCATACGGACCTGGACCTGGCGATCCTCGATGTGATGCTGCCGGATGCGGACGGGCTTCAGATCTGCAAAAAGATTCGTGAGAAGCATTTTTATCCGGTCATCATGCTGACGGCCAAAGCTGCGGACGGGGACAAGATCCTCGGCTTAACGATCGGGGCCGACGACTATATCACCAAACCGTTTAATCCGCTGGAGGTACTGGCGCGGGTGAAAACACAGCTCAGGCGCTATCGGCACTACAATCAGGCGGGCGCCAAACCGGGAGAGAGCGCGCGCGAATATGAGATTCGGGGACTGGTCATCAACCGGGACAATCACCGCTGTGTGCTGTTTGGCGAGGAGCTTTCCCTAACGCCGATCGAGTTTTCGATTCTCTGGCACCTCTGTGAGCGCCAGGGGATCGTCGTGCCTTCGGAGGAGCTGTTCGAGGCGGTGTGGGGCGAAAAGTTTCTTACCAATAATAATACCGTGATGGCCCATATCGGCCGGCTGCGCGAGAAGATGCACGAGCCGGCCCGCAATCCGAAATTCATAAAAACGGTATGGGGAGTGGGGTACACCATTGAAAAATAAAACGGAGGCGAATTTTCGCTCGTTTCGGATCAAAATGCTTTTGCGGATCGCCGGCCTGGTGGCGGCGGCGGCCGTGACGGTCTATCTGCTTCATTCGCTGTTGCTGCGCGGCCATGTCGCGAACGGGATGGTGTGGCTGCTTCAAAATATAGGGGGGATGGGCTATGGCGACGCGCTTGCTTTCTATGACCGGACGTTTCGCCGCCATATGGACACGATCCTCTTATTGTCCCTGTTTTTCGTATTCCTTGTCCTGCTCCATGTGTATCTGCGCTTTTTTACCAGATATTTTGAGGCGATCGACCGGGGACTGGAGACCCTGCTTGCGGATACGCCGGGGGAGATTTCGCTGCCGCCCGAGCTCTTTACCCTGGAGCGGAAGCTGAACCTGGCCAAGCATACGATCGAGCGGCAAAAAAGCGATATGCAGATCGCCGAGCAGCGAAAAAACGATCTGATTATGTATCTGGCGCACGATTTGAAAACACCGCTGGCTTCCTCGATCAGCTACTTAACGCTTCTGCGGGATGAAAAGCAGATTTCAAAAGAACTGCGGGAGAAATATCTCTTAATTTCCCTTACCAAGGCCGAGCGCCTGGAAGAGCTGATTAACGAGTTTCTGGAGATTGCGAAATACAATCTGTCGAACGTCACGCTGTCTTACCATGAAATCAACCTGACACGGCTCTTAGAGCAGCTGGTGTATGAGTTTCAGCCGATTCTTGCCCAAAAAGGCTTGACCTGCCGGCTTGAGATAGCGGACGATCGGATGCTTTACTGCGACGGCGACAAGCTGCAGCGCGTCTTTGATAATCTTTTGCGAAACGCGGTTCTCTACAGCTATGACAAAACGGAGCTTACGATCGCGGCCGTGGCCGACGAGGAGACGGTGACGCTGCGGTTTGTAAATCATGGCGATCCGATCCCCGAGGAAAAGCTCGACCGGCTTTTTGAACAGTTTTACCGGCTCGACGCGGGACGTGGTACGGAGGGCGCCGGGCTGGGGCTGGCGATTGCCAAACAGATTGTCACGCTCCACAAAGGGACGATCCACGTCGAGAGCAAGGAGGGACGGACGGTCTTTACGGTCGTACTTCCCCTGCGGCCGCCGCGCGCCTTGTAAGAAAATCGTAAGAAAAATCGCGAAAAAAACGTAGAATATCGTGTGAGAGAACGAAAAAACGACGCTCCCGCTTCTGGTACAATAATGGTGCCGAAGGGGAGCGTCGTTGTATAGCGGAGCGCGCTCCTTTCGGAGGATACGGGTAAGGAGAGAAAGGAGTGTTTTTAATATGGAATTGCAAATCGATCATGTCTCCAAGCGCTTCAAGGACAAGAACGCGGTGCGAAATCTGAGCCTGAGCCTGACGCCGGGCGTATGGGGCCTTTTGGGGGCGAACGGGGCGGGCAAGACGACGCTGATGCGGATGATTGCGGGGATTCTGCCGACTACCTCGGGGGAAGTGAAATACGACGGCGTGCCGATCGAGACGCTGGGGGAGAAGTACCGGAGCGTGTTTGGCTATCTGCCCCAGGAGTTTGGCTTCCCACAGGAATTTAGCGTCGGAGATTATCTGTCCTACGTGGCGGCGCTAAAGGGGCTGCCGCCCAGGAAGGGCCGGCGAAGGATTCAGGAGCTTTTGGAGCGCGTCTCGCTGGCCAATGTGCAGCATAAAAAGATTGCCCGTCTCTCCGGCGGCATGAAACGCCGGGTGGGAATCGCCCAGGCATTGTTGAACGACCCGGAGGTTCTGATTCTGGACGAACCGACCGGGGGACTCGACCCCGGCGAGCGCGTGCGCTTCCGCAATCTTTTGTCGGAGTTTGCCCATGACCGGATTGTCCTGATCTCCACGCACATCGTGCCCGATGTGGAGTACATCGCCACCTGTCACGCGGTCATTAAGAACGGCAAGCTGCGGGCCACCGGGACGACGGAGGAGCTGGTGCGGCTGGTGGAGGGCAAGGTGTGGAGCTGTACGGTTTCATCCGAGGAAGCGCCGGAATACGAAAGCCGGCTGTCGGTTGCCAGCCTGCGCAGCGAGGGCGACGGCCGGGTATCGATCCGCTATCTGGCAGAGCGTCCCTGCAGCGCCGATTCGCATCTGGTCCCGCCGCGTCTGGAGGATTTATATTTGTGGATGTTTCCGCAAAACGGCGGAGAAAACGAGCGAAGGAGGGAAAGAGCATGAGGATCTTACAGTTAGAACTGAAGCGGCTGTTGAAATCAAGGCTTACGTGGATTCTGCTGGCGCTGGCGCTTGTCTTTTCGGTGCTTCTGGCCTATTTGCCGGCAAGCTATTGTTACAGCAACTACACGGATGAGTCGGGGAAGGCGGTAAACCTGACAGGACCCGCGTCGATTGCCTTTGAAAAAGAGCGGCAGGCGGACTGCGCCGGAAGCGTGACGCCGGAGCGGGTGCGGGCGGCGGTGGAGCGCTACCAGGCCTGTCTCGCCCAATACGGCGTGACGGAATCGTATGATTTGCCGGAGGGCGTGTATGAACAGGAGATTCTGCCGATCGCGCCGCTATTACACGGGGTCAAGGAAGCGTTTGCCGACCCGGACACCGGCATGGCGCCGGCGCTTAGCACGATTGACGCGCAGCGGCTTGACGATTATTACGGCGTCTGTGAGGCGCGGCTTGCTTCCCTGATGGCGATGGAGCAGGCGGACAATTCCCCGGCCCAGCGCAAGGCGGCACAGATGTACGACCGGGTGGAAAAGCCCTTTGAGGTGTATCCGGGCATGAGCCCTACGGTGATGGATTATCAGAATATCATGGGATTTCTGGTGCTGCTGTTTTGCGTGGTGATTGCCGCGCCGGTATTTTCCGGCGATTACCAGTCGGGCGCGGACGATATCCTGCGCTGCACCAAACACGGGCGTAGGCAGCTGGGGCTGTCCAGGCTGGCGGCGGCCTTTTTGATCAGCGCGGCGGCGTTTATCGTCTGCGTGATCGTCTATCTTCTGACGGCCAACAGCCTGTTTGGCTGGGAGTGTACGAAAACCTCGATTCAAATGGTATACTCGATCCTTACGCTGGCGGATATGGATATGGGACAGCTGCAACGCTTTTTTGCCGTCGCGGGCCTGCTTTCCGTGTTAGCTTCCGTGAGCTTTACCCTGTTTTTGTCCTCCCGCTGCAAAAACACCGCGACGTCCCTGGCGGTGGCGCTGGTATTTGGCATTGCGCCGACCGTGATTTATATGACGATACCGGGCACGGCGGCGGTCTGGATCTGCAGCCTGCTGCCGGCCAGCGGCACGGGGATTCAGACGAGCGTGCTCTATGCCTTGACGGATTTTGAATTTTTAAAGCTGGGCGGCCTGCCTGTCTGGACGCCCTATGCGATGATCGGGGCCTGCGTGATTGAAATTCCGCTGTTTTCCTTTTTGGCGCTTCGCTCATATTGCAGACATATATAATAGGAAAAAGTTTGAAAAGCTTCGTCCAGGCACGTTGCGGCGGCCCTGCGCATACACTGACAGAAGAGGACCGGATGGGGGAGGGCAGCGATGCGTCTATACGATCTAAAGGAAAAGGAAGTCATCAATATGTGCGATTGCCGCAGGCTGGGCTTTGTCAGCGATGTGGTATTTGAGTTTCCGAGCGGCTGCATTGTCGCATTCATTGTGCCGGGGCCGGGACACATCTGCGGAATTTTTGGCCGGGATACGGAATATGTGATTCCGTTCTCCTGCGTGCGCCAGATTGGCAGCGATATTATCCTGGTGGACGTAAAAGTGGAGGAGATCCTGCAAAAATGTGAATGTGTTTAGAACCTTACGAGAACCTTTCGTTTTTATTACATTTGCAAATGGCTGTCACATTTTGACAGTTTGCGACGTCATTTGTATAGAAGGATTTACATCCAAAAGAGAAACGAGGTTCTTGGTCCCATGGTTTTCAGCAGTCTTTCCTTTTTGCTGGGCTTTATGCCCGTCTTTTTCCTTCTGTACTATCGGATGCCAAAGAACGGTAAAAACGGGCTTTTGTTGATCGGGAGCATTGTCTTTTACGGACTGGGAGTTTGGCGCCATCCGTCCTATTTGCTGCTGCTTCTGATTTCCATGGCGGTAAATATAAGGATTGGAAAGACCATCTCCGACAAGGGCGGCCAGGCCGGCAAACGGTGGCTGTACCTGGGGCTTATATGGAATTTTGGCATTCTCTTCCTATTTAAATACAGGGGGTTTTTCTGTGAAAATCTCAACCGGTTGCTGCCGGCCGGGATGGCGGTGCTGCAGGAGAGTCGCCCGGAGCTTCCGCCCGGCATCAGCTTTTATACGTTCCAGGTGGTTTCCTGGCTGATCGATGTGGATCGGGGGGCCGGGTATGAGTCGGGAAGCGGCCCGCGAATCGCCACCTACCTGTGCATGTTTCCGCAGCTGATTGCCGGCCCGATTATCACCTACCGGGAAGTGGAGGGGGCGCTGAAAAAACGCAGGCACACGCTGGCGCTGTTGGACAAGGGGCTGCGGGAATTTGTTATCGGCCTGGGCATGAAGGTACTGCTGGCCAATCGCGTCGGCAATTTGTGGCGGGAAGTGGGGGCGATCGGTTACGAGAGCCTTTCGATGCCCCTGGCCTGGATGGGAATCGCCGCCTTCAGCTTCCAGCTCTATTTTGACTTCTGCGGATATTCGCGGATGGCGCGGGGGCTGGGGTGGATGATGGGCATGGAGTTTCCGGAGAATTTCCGCGATCCGTATCAGGCGCTGTCGATGACCGACTTCTGGCGGCGCTGGCATATAACGCTGGGACGGTGGTTTCGGGAATATGTGTACATCCCCTTAGGCGGCAGCCGCCAGGGCAGAGGGAAAACGTTTCGCAACCTGCTGATCGTCTGGCTCTTGACAGGTATCTGGCACGGGGCCAGCTGGAATTATGTCTTGTGGGGCCTTGTGCTGTTTGCGCTGATTGGTATGGAGAAGCTGGGGCTGGAAGAGAAGCTGAAGCGGCATCCGCCGATGGGACATGCCTATATGCTGCTGGCCATTCCATTGACATGGCTGGTATTTGCGGTCACGGACCTATCGCAGCTGGCGGTATATCTGAAGCGTCTGCTCGGCCTGGCGACGGGCAGCGGCACGGCGGTTTTCGGACAGGATTATATCAAGTACGGAAAAACCTATGGGCTTTGGCTGCTTTTATGCCTGCTGTGTTGCACGCCGCTTCCCGGAAGGCTGTACCGCCGCTGGGGCCATACCTGGACGGCGTCGCTGGGGCTTTTGGCTGTTTTCTGGTTTTCCGTGTACTGCCTATATATGGGGTTAAACGATCCCTTTTTATATTTTCAGTTTTAGAATGCGAGGGATTCAACGATGAAAAAGAAACTATACCGCCGGTTTCCGGCTTTGATGATTGGCTCGATGCTGCTCCTTTCACCGGCGCTGCTATTGAAAATCGGCCTGGAGAAAAGGCCGGGCGCGCAAAAGGACGAAGGGGCCTATGTAGAGAGCCTGGTGCGGGAAGAGGGAACCTTGCCGGCGCAGGGAGGGCCGCTTACCTTGCCGGGCGCGTCCGAGCAGGCTTCCCAGTCGCTTTCGCGGACGGAAGCCGGTAACGACAAGACAGTGGCGCCGGAAGCCGTATCGTCGGTCCCTTCTTTGACGGAGAACGAGACGACACCGGAGGAAACCACGCAGGAGAAACGGGCGCCGAGCATGGAAGAGTTCTTTTCGACGGTGCTTTTTATCGGGGATTCCCGCAGCGTGGGGCTTTACGAATATGCCGGTCTGGAAGGGGCGGATTTCTTTGCCACATCGGGGATGAGCGTCTTTCGCCTGTGGGAGAAAGAGGTTTCGGTGCCGGGCGTCGGCAAGCTAACGCTGGAGGAATTGCTGAAACAGAAACAATATGATACAATCTTTTTGATGACGGGGATTAACGAGCTGGGATATGAGCATACGGCGATCGTAAAACGGTACGGCGATACGATGGAAACGATTCAGGCCCTACAGCCGGAGACAGTGCTGTACGTGTGCGCCAACCTGCATGTGACGAAAGACCGCTCCGACCGGGACGAAATTTATAATAATGAACAGATTGACTGGCTGAACGGGGAGATTGCCGGTTTGGCCGAGGAAAGCCCCGCGGTCTATCTCGACGTCAATCCGCTGTTTGACGACGAGCAGGGCGCGCTTCGAAGCGATTATAGCGGAGACGATACGCATCCCTACGGTAAATACTACCAGGAATGGGGACGCTGGCTGTATGAAACCTGTGTGCAGACACCCCGGCCGAGCCAGGAGACAGATTGAGGAGATTGAATTTACCTATGCTGCCTGAGGATGAGAAGGAATGGTATACCGAACAGGTTTTGGCCTGTCAGAGCGGCCTGTACCGGCTGGCTTTTGGGATTCTCAGAAATGAAGAGGATGCCTGCGACGCCTTGCAGGAGGCGCTGTGCGTCGGCTATGAAAAGCTGGACGGCCTGCGGCAGCGGTCGCGGTTTCGCCCATGGATGATGAAAATTACCGCCAACGCGGCCTACGATATTCTACGCAAACGCCCGAACCTTTTGAATCTGGAGGAGGTGGAGGAGTTGCCGCAGCCGCGGCAGGGCGTTTCGCGGACCGAGAGCATGAGCCTGAAAGAGGCGGTGGGATCGCTGCCGGAGGAATATCGGATCGTGGTGCTCTTATTTTATTACGAGGACATGCCGGTACGGCAGATCAGCGATATTACGGGAGTGTCAGACGCTTTGGTGCGCACGCGTTTGTCCCGGGCGCGGCGGATGCTGCGAAAAATATGGAAGGAATAGGAGAGAGGGTATGGATGCATTTGACAGAAAGCTACGACGTGCCGCCCGCAGGGAGCGGCAGGAAATCCCGGCCTGGGTGCAAAAGCGGATCCTACGGATGCTTAGTGAGCTTCCGCCAAAGCCTTTTCGCAGCACACACAGCGTGAAGAACCGCTTTTGTATGTTCCCGGTATCCGCGGTGCCTTTTTCGAACGGCCCGGCTGCGCAGGGTGCGGGAACACGCCGTCGGGGAAAACGGATTCTGGCGGGCGTCGCGGCTGCGCTGGCTTTGTTTATCGCGCTGCCGAATCTGAGCCGGCAGGCCGCGGCGGCGATGCGGGAGCTGCCGGTGATCGGCGGTCTGGTGGAGGTAATCCTGGTACGCAATTATCTGTATGACGATTCGTACCATTATGCGGATATCTCGGTCCCCCAGGTGACGGTGGAGGAGAGCGGGGACGGCGCGCTGGAAAAATCCGTGCAGGAGATCAATGAGGAGGTCGAGAGCCTGACAGAGCGGCTGATTGCCCAATTTGAAGCGGACGCGGAGCAGATCGGTGAGGAAGGCCACACGGAGCTCGACGTATATTATGAAACGGTCACGGACAACAGCGACTGGTTTACACTGGAGGTGGAGATTTATTACGGTTCCGGCAGCGGCACGGTCAACTACAAGTATTATCATATTGACAAGGCGACCGGGCAAATCATGCGGCTGTCCGATTTGTTTCAGGAGGGCGGAGAATATATAACCGCGATCAGCGATTGGATTGCAGCCCGGATGCGGGAGCAGATGGCGGCCGGCACAGACGTTTACTGGATCGATAATGAGCTGGCGGGGACGGAATTCCATACGATCGACCCGAACCAGAATTTCTTCTTTGCGGAAAACGGAAATCTGGTCATCCAGTTTGACGAGTACGAGGTGGCGCCCGGTTCCGGCGGCACGCCGCGGTTTGAGATCCCGCGGGACGTGTATGAGGAATTTTTGAAAGAAGGATACTGAGGAACGAAAAAAGACCGGAGCATCGTTTTACGGGCTGAGCCAGGCACTCACACCTTCGCTTTATTATATATTAAAGTGGAGGTGTGAAATGAATACGATTGTTCTTATGGCGCTGGTGGCGACCCTGGGCACCTGGTTTGTGACCGCCCTGGGCGCGGCAACGGTCGTCTTTTTTAAATCCCCTAATCCAAAGGCGCTCAATTTGATGCTGGGCTTTGCCTCGGGCGTGATGATCGCGGCCAGCTTCTGGTCGCTCTTGCAGCCGGCGATCGAGCGGGCGGAGGCCGGCGCCGGCGTGCCGGCTTACCTGGTGGCAACGGTCGGTTTTTTGTCCGGCGCCTGGTTTATGTGGGGTTCCGATAAGGTGGTTTCCTTTACAAGAAAGAGAGCGGACAGTACGCAGGGGATGCCGAATGAGCGGAAAAACCGCATTATCATGCTGATCCTCTCGATTACGCTCCATAATATCCCGGAAGGGCTGGCCGTCGGCGTGGCGTTCGGAGCGCTGCGGCCGGAGAGCTGCGGCGTGGAAGCGTTGATGGGGGCGATTACGATCGCCGTCGGGATCGGCCTGCAGAACTTTCCGGAAGGGGCGGCGGTCTCCATCCCTCTGCGCCGGGAGGGGTATTCCCGCAAGAGAAGCTTTCTGATGGGGCAGGCTTCAGGGATGGTTGAGCCGGTCGCGGGCGTGATCGGCGCGCTGCTCGTTGTCTACGTAGAGGCAATCCTGCCCTATGCGCTGTCCTTTGCGGCCGGCGCGATGATTTTGGTGGCGGTGCACGAACTGATTCCGGAGTGCCAGAGGAACCAGAAGGCGCAGCCATATACGGCGACGATGGGGATTGTACTGGGATTCGCGGTCATGATGCTGTTAGACGTGATGCTGGGATAAACACGTCCGCACCGCCGGTACGCGGCGGCGCAAACTCTTAAGAGCGAGTTGGTTTGCGTATGGTACGGGATAAGCTCCTTTTTCATATTCTGTAGTATCGGATTATGAAAAAGGAGTTTCTTTTATGGCGTATACGATTGCGATTGATCCGGGTCATGGCGGACGGGACCCGGGGGCGGTATTTGAGGGCCGCCAGGAAAAAGACGACAACCTGGAGCTGGCCCTGGCCGTGGGGCAGATTTTGGAGGACAACGGGATTGACGTCGTCTATACCCGTATGGACGACGTATACAATACCCCGTTTGAGAAGGCGACGATGGCCAATAATTCCGGCGCGGATTTGTTCGTATCCTTCCATCGAAACGCGATGCCGACGCCCGGCAGCGCAAGCGGGGCGGAGGTCCTGGTGTATGAGGATGCGGGGGTGCCGGCCGAGGTGGCGCGCGGCGTCCTTGCCGGGCTTTCGGAGGCCGGCTTTACGGATCGAGGGGTAATTGAGAGGAAGAACCTGGTAGTCCTGCGGCGGACGCAGATGCCGGCGGTGCTCCTCGAAGTCGGCTTTATCGATAACCCGCAGGATAACCAGCTCTTTGACAGCAACTTTGACGAGATTGCCCAGGGGATCGCCAATGGGATCCTGGAGACCATTCATGTGGAGGCGGCGACCAGGCCGGAGGATCCGCAGGAGACGCTGTACCGGGTACAGGTCGGCGCGTTTCGCGACAGCGCGAATGCCTACGATCTTCTAAACCAGCTCTTAGCGGAGGAATTCCCGGCGTTCATTATTTATGAGGACCATCTCTACCGGGTGCAGGTCGGCGCGTTTGCGCGGCTGGAAAACGCGATCCGTATGGAGTATACCCTGCGGCAGGAGGGATATAATACCTATATCACGACGTGACAGCGACTAAGGGAAAAAGAAATCAAAAACAGCCTGCGGCTTTTGTGAACCGCAGGCTGTTTTTGGTTTGGCGTCCTTATTACGGAACCTCGTCCTTCTGTTCCCCCTGGGAAATGGCCGTAAAGGCCTGAGCAACCCGCTCGATTTCCGCCATCGCCGCCTTGGGATTGGTATGGTAGGCAGCGGTCATCATACGTGCCAGGCACTGTAAAATAGCCTTGGCGGCCGGTGGGAAATCCTTGCTGAGGTAAATACAGTTGCGCGGCGGCTCATAGGCGTTTGGCTGGTCGGTCAGTCCCAGGAGATAATCCACGGAAACGTTAAAATATTTTGCCAGAGCGATCTTTGTATCATCCGGCGCCTCATTGTGTTCGCGCTCATAAGCGGAAATATTGGATTTTGTCAAGTTGAGCTCGTTCGCCAGCTGTTCCTGCGTAAGGCCCCTGTCTTTGCGAAGATCCGTTAAGCGTTCCCCAATCATAAAACCATCTCTTTCTGTGATCCTTCCTTTGTTGCAGTCCGGGCCTTCCCGGTACCTTGACCAGATAGAATCCGGCCAAGCCCCCGGCCCAGCTTGCTACCATTATAATATGAAAAATTATTTTGCCCAAAAAGTTGACAAA
Organism: uncultured Lachnospiraceae bacterium; assembly: GCA_947650845.1. Classification (GTDB taxonomy): domain Bacteria; phylum Bacillota; class Clostridia; order Lachnospirales; family Lachnospiraceae; genus RGIG7193. Next base: position 473 of record CANSWW010000030.1, on the reverse strand, counting down.
AAACATATTTTAGTGTAAAATCGACTTAAAGACAACAAAACAGCCCTAGTCTCACCGTCCTGCCAATGCCCCCAAAGCAAAGGCGGGACGGTTTTTTTTCGCGATGGCAATGAGCAGTGCGAAAGAAAAAAGCCGGGCATGTGCGTCGTGTTTACACGTAAGCACATGCCCGGCTTTTTTCTTTCATAGGGCGAAGCCCGCGACCGAGCCGGAGCGAAGCGGAAGCGAGGTCGGCACTGCGGGCCCTGCGCGGAGCGAAGCGGAAGCGAGGTCGGCACTGCGGGCCCTGCGCGGAGCACCACTCATCCTCACACTCAAAACTCAAAACCCTTTCGTGCAAATAATTGCCGCCATGCCGGAGGCGGAAAAAAACCACCCCGAAACAGAAACGCAAATGAGTTGTCTTTCAGTCGAGGAGGAATGAAAAAAATGGCTGACCTCAATTTAACCCCATATGAGGATATTTATTCCGA
>CANSWW010000029.1 GCA_947650845.1 uncultured Lachnospiraceae bacterium | reverse complement strand
ATCTAGGGAATTCCCCAACAAAAAAACTCATATAAATCTACACAATTACATTGTCTTTATTTAAAATTTATGATATAAATATAAGAAGATGGAAGGAATGAATGTTATTATGATAAATTTTAATGAGTATTTTAACAAAAGCACTCCGGTAGAAAAGGGAATCGAACGGATGTCGCAATTTCTAATCCGGGATCTGAAAAACGCCTATCCCGGCGTGATCGAGAAAGAAACCGATGCGGCGCTATGCCTGGATATGGTATGCCAGGTGAAGGGCGCACGGTTTATCTTTTTGATTGACGAGTGGGACAGTATTTTCAGGGAACGGAGAGGCGAGACACAGGAGCACGAACGGTTCTTGGATTTTTTGCGCACATTATTTAAGGATAAAAGCTATGTGGAGCTGGTTTATATAACCGGCATTCTGCCTGTCAAAAAATACAATACCGGTTCCGCGTTGAATATGTTCCATGAATTTACGATGCTGGAGCCGAAGCGTCTGGCGCCGTATTTTGGTTTTTCGGAGCAGGAAGTCCGAAATCTATGCCAAAAACAGTCGAAGCTGTCTTTCGATGAACTAAAGGAATGGTACGACGGCTATTATATGGGGGATGCAGGCGCTGTTTTCAATCCGCGTTCCGTAACGGAAGCCCTGAGCGAGGGGAAGTGCTATGACTATTGGAACCGAACCGGCGGCTTTTTTGAGCTGGAGGAGTACATCACCAAGGATTTTGACGGAATGGGGGAGACTATCGTCGCCCTGATGGCGGATGAAAGGGTTTCGGTGAATGTTTTAGGATTTTCCAATGATTTGGACAGCTTTCAGGATCGGGATGAGGTCATTACCGCGCTGATCCATATGGGGTATTTGACATATGTTGACGAACAGGTGCGCATCCCCAATAAGGAAATCAAAGAGGAATTTGCCAATACCGTTAAAAAGCTTTCGTGGGGAACGGTTTCCTATTTATTAAGGCAATCCAGAAAGCTATTGGATGCTACGAAACGAGGGGATGAGGAATTGGTCGCCCGGCTTTTGGAAGTGGTTCACGACGACATGCAGGAATTTAAAGAATACAACAACGAGCATACCTTAAAATGCGTCATCCATCTGGCCTATTATGCCGCCCAGGACGAATATGAGCTGCGGTTCGAAGCGCCGTCCGGAAAAGGTTTTGCCGATTGCATAATGATTCCCCGGCAAAAGAGCGCGCCGGGAATCATCCTGGAATTGAAATATAATAAATCTGCCGAGGAAGCCCTTGCACAAATTCAGGAAAGGCACTATGAGCGGATATTGGAAAAAATCACTTCTGAATGTTTGCTGGTTGGCATCAACTACGACAAGAAAACCAAAAAACACGAGTGCCGAATGAAACGTCTCCTTCTGTCCTAGTGTTTTGACCGGAGCATAATCTGGCCAAGACGCTAACGCACTCCCTTCTCCGGTGCAAAAAGCGCCGATCTATCCGCTTTTTCCAGTGCGAGCAGCCGCGCTTTTTTATCCATGCCGCCGGCATAGCCGGTTAGGCTTCCCCCGGTTCCGACTACCCGGTGACAGGGAATAATCAGGGAGATCGGGTTATGCCCGACCGCGCCGCCGACGGCCTGGGCGGACATGTGCGCAAGGCCCTTCTGCCGGGCGATCGCCGCGGCGATCTTTTTATAGGTCGTCGTCTGGCCGAAGGGGATCGTGAGTAGGATTTCCCACACGGCCCGGCGAAAGGGCGTGGCTTCTGTTTTGAGCGGCGGCGTGAAGGCGGGCGACTGGCCATGGAAATAGAGGTCAAGCCACTTTTTTGTTTCATCGAAAACAGGCAGCGCTTTTTCTTCGCATACCGACGCCAGCGTGCTGCCAAAATATTTCTGGCCGTCAAACCACAGGCCGATTAGCTCGGCGCCGTTGCTGGCCATCGTGATGCCGCCTAAGGGCGAGTCGTAGTGTTTGACGTATGTCATGGGATATGGTTTCTCCTTTGCTTCTGCGCGGGGCGTTGTTTTTGGGCGACGGTTTTAACTCTCCAGGCAGCTTGGGTCGAGGCCGTCCCCTACGAAGGACGCAATGTCATGGTGGTTGAAGCCAATGAGCCATCGGTATTTTTTGGAGACAATGTAATAGTCTAAAGAACCCATGCCCAAAAAGGCGCTTTCGGCCAGCACCGAGAGCGCTTTTATAAGCTCCGGGACGCCGCTTTCAAACAGCAGGAAGCACTCGCCAAAATACCAGTCTCCGCCGTTCCAATCCAGTAAGAAATATACGTCGCGGTCGCTGGCCGGCAGGATTTCGGGCAGCTTGCGAAACCAGGTTTTGTAATCTACCGCGTAGCAGCCGCGCAGCTTTTTCATGCTTTTGGGACTGTAGCCGCTAATGTTCGCCCAGTGCAGGCCGTTTTTCCATGTCTTTGTCTTGTCGGCGAAGGCCTCTGTGACCGCCTGGTAAATCTGCCGCCAGCGAGCGCCGTGGACTTTGTGGAACCCTTCTTTTGTAATGCCGCTTTTCTCGACCAGCTCCTGCTCAAACCAATAGGGGAATTTCGTTTTCATGTTTTGCCTCTCCGGGCAATCCGCCGCTGCTTCTGCCCCATGGCGATTTGTACGATACGGGGGCGGTTGTAGCGCTGTAGGATTACGAAAAGTAAATCCAATCCCGCCCCGCACAGCGAGGTGGCCAAAAACACCCAGAAAGCGCCCACATAGGCGCAAGCGGCCAGCGGGACGAAGCTGAGGACGATGTTTGTTTCGTGCACCAGCTCCGCCTGGCACATGGCCTGCGCGATTTCATCCCAGGTATGCGTTCGCGGGTCAAATACTTCCGGGCTGTACGCCGGCATCCGCTTTTTCCACGATTTTACCCGCAAAAAACGGTACAGCCCGGCTTCCCAGGGACGCGCCTGATACCACTTTTTCGTATAGTCCGCCCGGTTTTTCATGGCGTGGTTGTAGGATAGCCCTACAAGCAGCCGCATTCCCAGGTGGTACGCAGTCGTGCCGGACGTGATCGCCAGCGTCAAGTAGATTTCCCGGCCCGTACAATGAAACAGGGCCGCCGTGCAGACGGCCGCCCCCACGCTGAGGGCGGTCATGCGTTTTAGTATTCTAGGCATGTTCATCCCCTGTGAATATACATTCTCGTCATCTCCGGCTCTCCGTCCCCCTGCGCCATACACAAAAACTCCCATCCATAGCGCTCATAAAAGGATGAATGATCCGTCGCCAGATACAGCGTATCTATCCCCTGCTGTTTCAGATCCTCGCACACATACGCCAGCAACGCCCCGGCGATTCCCCGGCCCCGCCGGTCCGCTTCCGTATACACGGCGCAGACATTCGGCGCAAGGTCCTTTCTGTCATGAAAATCGTTCTCGATCACTCCCAGGCCGCCGACGATCCGATCGCCCTCTACCGCCATATACCACGCGGGGACGGGCCCCCGCCCCGCCAGGCACTCCTCCATGCTTTCCAGATAGGCGGCCAGCGCAATCCCCCATTTTTCATGGAACCACTGCGCGGCCTGTTCCTTCATCTGCGGCCTGTCCGTAAGCCGTATGATTTGATATTCCATTGCCGCATCTCCTTCTTCCAGGCCCGGCCGCCGCAGCCGGATTCGGGCCCGCCCTTTTTGCGAAAGCTCAACGCCTGCCAATTTCCTCAGCCATCCTGGCATAGGCGCGAAAAGAATCCACATGGTATATGTCTCTTGTTTTCGCACTTCCTATATATGATAAGCCGGCCTCCCGCCCCTTTTCAAACGCTTCTGCCGCCGGCATTACATATTGCCCTATCTTCTGCTTGATATCCTCCCGCGCCCGTTCCAGATTGCTCATGGACGCAATATCGTACCAATATCCGTCGTCCGGCCGGATCAGGCAGTATGCTATTTTGCTGTTGATATTGCAGACTTTATCATAGGCTTTACACCAAATTCTAAATTCACAGTTCATCTCTACCGTATCCTCGAGATTATTATATTTCGAGGAATAGAAAACAAGCTCCAATACGATGTCATCCATCCGTTGCCGAAGGCATGGCTTGCTCTTGATGAATTTCCAGCCGGTACATTCAGCCAGTCCCTGATACAGCCTTTCCTTCGCCTCGCTCGTCGTCCATCGCAAACCGCCCATCCTTTTCCTCCATAAATACGGGATGTTTTTCAGATTTCCTGTTGAATCCTATTATAGCCGCTTTCTTTGTTTCGTTCAACGAAAAGTTATACCGTATGCGGGGGCCAGGCATGCCGTTTGTCGATTGTATCCGAAAATCTTTTCCGGCGGCAGTCGCCGGTCCGTCCCTTATCCGCCCGGCAGCGGCGGCAAGGGCGAGGGTAGGCGGCTTTTGCGTCGCTTGTAATAAACGTTTGTGAAAACATATGTTTTGATCTTGAAACCTGCCGCCAAATGTGCTATAGTAGAAAAAGAAAAAGGAAAGCCAGAGACACACGGCCTACCTTCAATCAGTGTAAAAAGCTTTGCCTCTTACGAGGCCAGCCGTCACTATTTGCGGTAGTGGCGGCTATTTCTTTCCCTTAAAGATCTGATAGCACAGACCCACAAGGGCGACGAGCAGTATACAAAACTGGAATAAATCCGAGTATGTAACGTTCATCCGCATGCCCCCCTTTCTTCCGTCCGGAGGGTTAGCCCCTCCGACAATGGAGGGTAGGCCGCCTTTATGCGCTCTGGTTTCCCATGTCCACATCATAGCATGCCAGACAGGGATTTTCAAGTTCTTTTGCAAAATTTAAGATACATTTTTTATTTCCCATATTGTGTTCTTTTTAAATCGAGACTATAATAAATAGAGCCCTCGGAAAGCAGGAGAAATATATGGGAACCGTCACAATCAGCACAAGCAGAGGAGATTTTACATTTCAAGCCGCGGACGACGCGATCGGATTCCTGCGGACGACGCCCCAGGACAACCACGACATATGGATCAGCCAAGCGCAGCCGTATCCCTGCCTTGCGGTCTGCATCCACGGGGACTATGCCGCCGTCCATTTTTTCCCAAATGACGCCGGCGAAATCTGGTTATCCTACAACGATAAAAACCAAAAAGAAGTATCCTTCATGGCCGGGGGAAGCGAGTGGAAACCCGACGCCACAGCCGTGATTGCCTTAAACGACGCGTTTTTATGCATCCGGGAATTTTTAACCACGCAGGAAAGGCCGGTCTGCATTCAATGGCAGGAATTATAGGCCCAAACGCCGTGCTTCGGTATCAGCGAAATGCGATACGCAAAAGGCCGCTTTCCCATCCCATGCCTATGCCTTCTCAACACAAAAATCCGAAGGAGAGATTCCAATGGAAACCATCCAAATCCACGAATTTTGGAACGCTGTTCTGCGCCAGGACGCAGACGCCATCCGCAGATATTTCCACCGCGACGCCTGGGTCAACTGGCATAACACCAACGAACATTTCACCGTAGAAGAATTCATCCGGGCCAACTGCGAATACCCCGGCGAATGGGACGGCGAGATCGAACAAGTCCTTGCCACGGATACCCACATCATCACCGCCGCCCACGTATACAGCAAGGACAGAAGCATATCCTGCCACGCAACCTCCTTCATCCATATTCGGGACGGCAAAATCGCGTCCATCGAAGAATATTGGGGCGACGACGGCCCCGCTCCCGCATGGCGGCAGGATAAGAAGATCGGAACAAAAATCCGCCAATCCGTTTTTTAAAAACGTCTGCCGTACTGGCGCAGCGCGCCGCCCAGACATGGCCGCCGGCCATTTCAAGGTCTGCGCCTTGCTTCGGCCGGCGCTAAGCAAGCGCCGTCGGCACTCAGCCCCCGCAATTGTCGCCGGCATTCACAATCCGGCCGCAGCACCGGCGGCTAAGCAGCCGTCCAAACCCTTCCGTCATCTTCCCAGTCAAAACCAGCGCCAGCACGGTGCCCACGCCCCATACGCCGCCCATCAAGGCCCCCGCGACCAGCCAGACCGCATCCATCCCCCAGCGGATCACCGCGTACCCCCTGCCCACGCGCGGCATCACCGCAAAAATAAACGCGTCGTACGGCGATTTCCCCATATCCGCCCGGATCGTAAACGCAATCCCCAGCGACATGAAAGTAATGCCAATCAGATAACAAACCAAAGAAATTGCCGAAAGCCCCATCCGCGGCAGCATCCGCATCACAGCCTCAATTCCCAGGGAGGTCGCAAACGGACAAACAAAGCTCCACAGCGTCACCTGCCGTCGGTCAAGCCCCCAGGCCGCTGCCGCCAGCAAAACGTTAATCAAATAATTGCTAATGCTAAACGAAAGCGCCGACGCCTTGGCCGCCCCATCCGCAAAAACCGCCAGCGGATCCATGCCCCATCCGGCCACATTGCAAATACCGACGCCCATTCCCAGCAAGAAACTCCCGCCCAGGAGCTCCCCCAGACGGCGTCCGACGCCTTTCCGGCTTTCGTTTGCGGCGCTGCCGGAAAGCAGGCTTGCGGTCATATTTGCATCCGTGCTCATAGTCGTATCTTCATCCATGCACACAGTCTCGTTTTCATCCGTACCCACAGCCGTATTTTCATCCATACCCACAGCCCTATTTTCATCCATACCCACAGCCCTATTTTCATCCATACCCACAATCACATCCATCTTTACATCCATGCTCTTACCCTTATTCACTCTCTCGCCTCCCTTTCCCCCCAAACCTTCCATTCTGCCTTCTACCCCAACCCATGTCGCTTTTAACCCCCATTCCCCCTCATTCCCCCGCACTCCCCCTCACCGCCCGACGCCACGCCCCGCACAAACATACCGCCCATCCGTCCCATACCATAGCCCGCACCGCGCCTCCCTTCATCCCATACACCCGCGCCCCCTCCCGGCCCGTGCCCCCTCCCAACCCGCGCCACATACAAAGCGGCGCGGGGATTCGTCTGAGCTTCCGCCCAGGCCCCCGCACCGCATCCCATCCATATTTTTACAAGCGCTCCGCAAACCGCCGCATCCCCGCGACCTTACAGCACCTCGCCGTTGCTTTGGATCACCTTCTGATACCAGTAGAACGAATCCTTCTTGCTCCTTTTCCCGCTCCCCTGGCCCAAATCATCCAAATCCACATAAATATATCCATACCGCTTGCTCATCTCCGCGCTGGACGACGAAACAATATCAATCGGCCCCCAGCTCAAATACGCCAAGATATCCACGCCGTCCTTCACGCACTCCCTCAGCTGCTCAATATGCCTGCGCAGATAATCAATCCGGTACTCATCGTGGATGCTCCCATCCGCCTCCACCGTATCCAGCGCGCCCAAGCCATTCTCCGCGATCATCAACGGCTTCTCATACCGATCCCAATACTGCGACAAACAATTGTACATCCCCAGCGGGTCCGCGCGCCACTCCCACGGCGTCGGCTCCAGATACGGATTCTGCTCCCCGTCAAACGCCTTAATCGTATTCTTCGTCGAATCCACAATACGGCTGTAATAATACGATACCGCCAAAAACTCCATCGTATTTTGCTTCAACAGCTCCTCATCCCCCGGCTGCACCTTCAAATCAATCCCGCGCTCCTTAAAATACCGCAGCGCAAACACCGGATACTCGCCCCTGAGCTGTACATCCGTAAAATAATACTGCATGCGGTTCTTCTGCATCGTCAACACCACATCCTGCGGCTTGCAGGTCGCCGGATAAAACGTCCCGTCCGCCACCATCGTGCCCATCACCGCCTGCGGATCAATCTCGTGCGCCAACTCCACGACCCTCGCCCCGGCCACAAACTGATTGTGCACCGCCTGGTACATCAGCTCCTCCATATTCTCCGCCTGGTCATCATAAATACCCAAACTCCCAAACTGCACCGTCGGCACCAAATTCACCTGATTGCAGACAATCCAATACTTCACCCTGCCCTTAAACCGCTCCAGCAGCACCCGCGCATAGCGCACAAAGAAATCAATCATCCTCCGGTTGCCAAACCCGCCGTACTCCGTCACCAAATGCAGCGGAATATCATAATGCGACATCGTAATAATCGGCTCCATCCCATTCGCGCGAATCTCATCAATCAACCGATCATAAAATTCCAACCCCTTCTCGTTCGGCTCCTCCTCGTCCCCCTTCGGGAAAATCCGCGACCACGAAATACTCGTGCGAAACGCCTTCAGCCCCAGCTCCCTCATAAGAGCCAGATCCTCCCTGTACGTATGGTAAAAATCAATCCCATGCCGCTTCGGAAAATAACTCTCCGTATCCGCGATCGAAGCCCTAATCCCGGCCAGCGTGCCGCCGCCCTCCTTCTCAATCTTCGCCCGGTTCAAATGCCTGTCAAACGCATGAATATCCGACGTCGACAGCCCGCGCCCATCCACATCATAAGCGCCCTCAATCTGGCAAGCCGCCACCGCGCCGCCCCATAAAAACCCTTCCGGAAAACCACTCGGTACATTCTTCATCTTCATTCTCCTTCACTCACTTCCGCGACCGCCCCAACATGCCGCCGTCCGGAAGAATTTCCGGCCGTTCTCACGCCCGAAAATCCCTCCCGGCATCTTCCCGCGCCCGCTGCTCTTCTAACTCAGTCCCACTTCTACTCCAGCTCCGTCCCGCGCGACGCAATCACCCTCTGATACCAGTAGAACGAATCCTTGCGAATCCGCGCGCACTCCTTCGGATCATCATCCGTACGGTCCACATACACAAAACCATACCGCTTCTTCACCCCATTACTGGTAGACAACAAATCAATCGCCGACCACGGACAATACGCCCAGACCTCCACGCCATAATCCATCGCCCGCTTCATCGCCTTAATATGCTCCCGCAAATACGCAATCCGGTACGCATCATGCACCTTCCCGTCCGCCGTCAACTCATCAAACGCGCCCAGCCCGTTCTCCGTAATCATCAACGGCTTCCCATACCGCATATAAATATCGCGGAAAATATACTCCAGCCCAATCGGGTCAATCGCCCAATCCCAATCCGTCGTATCCAGATTCGGATTCCTGCACATCTCATAAAACCCAGGATGCGTCTCAAAGCCCGACATCTCGCCCTTCTTGCCCGACCAATTCACGCCGCTGTAGCGAATCTCCTTCCCCTCGCCCGCCGGGCAAGCCTTCGCGCACTCGCTCGCATAATAATTCAGCGCCAGAAAATCCGACGTCCCCTCCTTAATCAGCTCCATATCGCCCGGCTCGATCCTCGGAGCCAGCCCATGCTCCTCCAGATAAATCATCGCCGACTTCGTATAATACCCCTTAAAATAAATATCCAGATAATACCCATTGCGCAGATCATGCGCATTCTGCGCCGCCATCACATCCTCCGCCTTAGACGTAAGCGGATACACCGGAGCATACCCCAGCGCCGCGCCCGCCTTGCCGCCCGGCACCAGCTCATGCACCAGCTTGCAGGCAATCGCGTGCGCCAAATTCATATGATGGTTAATCTGATAACGCAGCTGATTATTCCCCCGCAAATTCTCCGGAATAAAGCACTTCTGCGTCCAATACTGCACAATAATGCTCTGCTCATTGATCGTCGTCCACAGCCTCACCTTATCCTTAAACTCGTTAATCACATACCGCGCATAATACTCAAAATCCTTCACCACCTGCCGGTCCAGCCACCCGCCGTACTTCTCCACCAGCGCCCACGGCAGATCATAATGATACAGCGTCACAATCGGCTCAATCCCGTTCGCAATCAGCTCATCAATCAAATCCCGGTAAAACTGAATCCCCCTCTCATTCACCTCGCCCACGCCGTCCGGAAACACCCGCGACCAGGCAATCGAAAACCGATAGGTCGTAAAGCCCATCTCCTTCATCAAGGCCACGTCCTCTTTAAAATGATGATAATGATCGCTCGCGATCTCCGCCGTCGCAAACCCGCGCGTCTCATAACTCTCCTTGTTAATCACATCCTGCTGAGACGCCTTCTTCCCATCCTCATACGCCGCGCCCTCCACCTGGTACGCGCTCGTCGCCGCTCCCCACAAAAAATCCTTCGGAAAACCCTTTTCCATCGTATCCTCCTTTCCGGCCGCGCCCAGGCCAGACCCGCCAAAACAGACCGCCCGGCCGCGTCCCTTCGCCCCGCTCACCGGCCCCAAGCCGGCAGCATCCTTCCATCTCACACAGCAGCCCCAAAAGCCGCCGTCCCTACCCGATCTTCTCCGCGATCACCCGCAGCACCTCGATCATCTCCTGCGCCATACGCACCTCCGAATTGATCGTCATCAACGTATCCTGCGCATGCGTAAACAACAGCGAATACTCATAATGCGTGCCGCCCGCCTCGCCCTGGATAATCTCCGTCTGCGAATTATGCGCCAGCACGATCTCCTCCTTCGCCTCCTCCATCGCCCGGTCCGCCTGTTCAAAATCAAACGCCCTGGCATACTTCAAAGCCTCCGTCAACTTAATACGAGAGTCGCCCGCATGAAGGATAATCTGCATCGCCACCGAAACCAGTTCATTCTCTCTTTCCATCTCTGCCATCCTCGCTTTCCTTATTCTTGCCATGTCCCCAAAACATACCGGAATACCCTTACGGTATTTCCTCATCCCCGCCCAAGTCCCCAGAGCACCCTAAGATACCTGCGGTATCCCCTAAAATGTACGGACCGCCCCACAAAAGGCCCAAAACCTTTCCCGGCGGCGGCCCGCTGTTATTTCCCTTTCCAATTTCCACAATACAAGCTCTCAAGACACCGCCGACCGCTCATTCCAACCGCGCCCCAGCGCATATCCCAAGTCGCTCAAGCCGCTCAAACCACTCAAACCACGCTCTCACTCAGCCGCAATCTGCGCCGCTTCCTCATCCAGCTTCTGCTTCTCAAACACCTTAAAGAACGGATACCAGACCACCAGATAGATCACAAACAAGAGCGCCCACCACAACAAAGCCCGCATATCCTCCGTCACCATCACCGAACAAATCGGCGCCGGAATCTGTCCCACCTGAATCATCTTCGAAGGAATATTCAAAAGCCCCGTGCTCATCAAAACCCACACATAAACCGGGCCAATCACCGAATTGATCCAAGCCGGCAGCATCAATACCGGATTAAACACCACCGGAGCGCCAAACATAACCGGCTCATTGATATTAAAGATCGAAGGAGCCATAAACACCCGGCCCAGCGTCTTTAACTGCTTTGACTTCGAAAAGCACATCAGCACATTCAAGCCCAGCGTCGCGCACATACCGCCCATCGTCACAAACGCCAGCGTAAACGTAGCCTCGCTCGTCACGATATTCGTAGCCGGCAGCCCAGCCGCCACCGCCGCGATATTCGCGTCAATACCCGCCATAAAAATCGGAGTCGTCAACGCGCCAAACATCCAGCTCGACACGCCCATCGTATAAAAGAACGCCGGAACCAAGCAGCAAAGGATAAAACCAGGCAGCGTCTGCCCAATCTTCGCAATCGGCATAAACACCGACATAATCAGCTCCGAAATATTCAGATGCAGCACATTCACCAGCACCATCATAATCCCTAAGCAGAACACATTCGGCACAATCACATTGATCCAGCCCGTCACAAAATCCGGCACGCTGCTGTCCTGCATAAAATGCAGCTTACCCCAAAGATTAAAGATGATCGCCACATAAATACCAACCACCATGCCAACCGCGATCCCCGAAGGCCCAAGGCTGCCCAGCAAAGCCGAAATACTGTCCGCGCTCTCCCCGGTCGGCATCGACACCATCAACATCACGCCCATCGAAGTAATCCCCGCGTTGATCACATACAGCGGATGATTCAGCTTCTCCATCAACTGATTCGCCATCATAAACGCCACGATCAGCGAAATAATGCCAAAGCTGTAATTCAAAATCGGCGACAAATCCGGCAGCCCCGGAATAAACGAAACAAACACATTATAAAAATAAATCAAAGAGCCCGTCAAAATAAACGGAATAATCTTCTGCATACAAGCCGAAATCCCCGCCGGCCACGGACGGCTAAACAAACGGTTCATACTCGGGGCAAACGAATCTGCCAGCCAACTCATTAACTTCTTCATCTTTCCTCTCCCACCCTCTCTTATTTCTGTTCTTCCTTCGTTCGAATCGCAAGATCCAGCAAAGCCGCCCCGTCAAGCGCTCCATAAATATCCTTAGGAATCACCGCCACGGCCACCCCGTAGCTCTCGCCCTTCCTCTGGAAATTCTCCAGCTCCGTCGCGTAATGCGGCCCCAAAAGCAGCACGTCAATCGACCCCATGTACTCATTCGCCTCCGAAAAGCTCCGGGCCTCCACGCTGGCCGCGATCTTTTTCTTCTTCGCCGCCTTGCGCGCATTGCTGGCCAAAAAGCCGCTCGACATCCCGGCCCCACAACAAAGCAATACTCTCAGGTTCTCCATTTTTATATCCCCCTTCGTGGTTTTGATACGTCTATTATGCCAAGACCTCTCCCTTCCCTCAACCTGTCTTTTGCACCCATACGTGCAAAAACACCATACAAGACTTTGCCCTGTACGGTGAAATTGACGGGTTGTTCGTTTTTAAAATTATCCTTATAATAGAAAAGAACTGCCGACAAGCAACACTCCGGCCCAAAAACCGCCGCCAAAAACGCGGCCAAGCAAACGCCCGGCGGCCCCCAAAGCCGCCGCCAAAAACGCCGTTCACAAAGGAGAGGGACCATGAAAAAAAAGCAAAGCGAACTGCTTCAATATCTAAACACCTGCCGCACCCCCCAAAAGAGCCTGGAAATCGCCAACGCCCTGCAGATTTCCCCCCGCTCCGTCAAGACCTACGTAGCGCAGATCAACTCCCTGTATAATAAGAAGATCATCCTCTCCTCCCGCAACGGCTACGAGCTCAACCATACCATGTACAGCGCCCTGTTCCTCGACGACGCCGGCGACGCCCTGCCGCAGACCTCCGAAGAACGCGCCTTCTACATCATCAAACAGCTGATCCTGGCCCACAGCTCCCACTTAGACCTTTTCGACCTCTGCGACTACCTCTGCGTAAGCTACTCCACCATCAAGGCCGACATCAGCAAAATGAACAAAACCTTCGGCGCCTACAACGTCCGCTTCGTTTGCGAGCACGACTGCGTCAAGCTGATCGGAGAAGAATTCGCCAAACGCAAGCTCATCCGCTACGTCATCAGCGAAGAAAGCACCACCAGCTTCATCGACCTGAACCACTTAAAAGAATACTTCCAGGCCGACCACGTAGACCGGCTGCGCCGCCTCGTGACCCAGACCTTCCAGGACCACCACTACTACCTAAACGACTTCGCCTCGGTCAACCTGCTTTTGCACCTGCTCATCATCCTCAACCGAAAATCCTGCGACGCGCCCCAGCCGCTGCCCCAAAAAGACAGCCCTGTTTCCTCATTCCCAAAAATTGCCCGGTCAATCGCCCCGTCCACAGACAGCGACTCCCCGCTCCCCCTCGAGGACGACTCCGAGCGCCAACTAATCGCCGACCTCTGCGCCCGCTTGGAAGCCCAGTTCCATCTGCGCCTAGACCGCATCAGCCAGGAAGAAATCCACATGCTGGTCAAAGCCAACGCCAGCTACACCCTGCCCGACGCCCGCGAAGAACTGCGCTCCCTGATCGGCGACGAAGTCATGGAGCTAACCGAATACTACATCCGCCAGGTAGACAGCCTCTACATCATCGACCTAAGCGACGACGCCTTTGTCACGCCCTTTTCCCTGCACCTGAAAAACCTGATTTTCCGCGCCCGCAACCACTCCTTCGTCCAAAACCCCCTGGCCGAATCCATCCGCACCGGCAACCCGATCATCTTCGACGTCGCCATTTACATCGGCCTCGACCTCATGGAACGCCTCGGCGTCATGATCCCCGAGGACGAAATGGCCTTCCTCGCCCTGCACGTAGGCTCCGAGCTCGCCCGCCAAAACCTAAACCGCACCAAAACCCCCGTGGCCGTGCTCTGCCCCGAATACCGCAGCCTCCACACCAACCTCCTAAACAGCCTGCTCCTCGATTTCGGCAACCAGATCCACATCGTCCAGAGCGTCCACCGCGAAGAAGACCTAAACCTCACCGGCTGCGCGATCCTATTCACCACCGTGCCGCTGCGCGAATCCTACGACTGCTACGTCGTCACGCTCTCCCCCTTCGCCCTGGACTCGCAGTACGACCTCATACAAGACGCCCTCTCCCGCACGCGCAATCGTTACGTAAATCACAAGCTGCGCCAGAACTTCCACCAGTTCTTCGAAAAAGGCCTCTTTCTGCTCAACCCGCCCCTCGAAGGCCGCTCGCAGATCCTGCGCCAGCTGTGCGAAGCCCTCTACCAAAAAAATTACGTAAACGAAACCTTCCTCGAAAACGTCTACCGCCGCGAACACGCCGCCACGACCGCCTTCGCCAACATCGCGATCCCCCACGCCGTCGAGATGGACGCCATCAAAACCAGCGTCGCCGTCGCCATCTCCCGCAAAGGCTTCGAATGGGAGGGCCACACCGTCTACCTGGTGCTCCTGCTGGCCATCAACAAAGCCGACAAAAAAATCTTCCGCGAGTTGTACGAATCCTTAATCTCCCTGTTTAGCGAGGACAGCATCCTCGGGGAAGTCCGCGCCTGCGCGGGCTTTGAGGACTTTGAAAAAATCATTTACACTCATGTAAGAGACTGAATTTCCCCAAAACAATACTGGCACATCCCCTACCCGCGCCTTCCATTCAGACAGCGCCGGATACGAAATGTGCCAGCATTTATAAAACCTCTTTGCCTTGCCTCAGAGGCCTACGCCTCCTGTGTATCTTCTTCTAAGAGAGCAGCTTCATACTTGGACAGGATAATATTCTGAATCCGGTCGCGCGTTTCGGAATTGATCGGGTGCGCAATATCGCGGTATTCTCCGTCCGTCGCTTTGCGGCTGGGCATCGCGATAAACACCCCTTTTTCCCCTTCAATTACCTTAATATCATGGACCACAAATTCATTGTCCAGCGTGATCGAAACGATCGCCTTCATCTTGCCTTCCTTGGCTACCTTCCTTACTCTAACATCTGTAATCTGCATGCTATGAATCCCCCGTACCTTTAACTCCCGTGTCAGAACTCGTATCTGACGTTTTTCTCCACAACTACCTTGATATCGTCCGGAGAACCCTTATAGGTCATGTTGGCCTTGATCGTGTCATGGCTCTCCACAATACAGTTCTCAATCACCGTATTATCACCGATATACACATCGTTTAAAATAATGGAGTTTTTAATCACACAATTGTTTCCAATATACGCCTGCTTAAACAAAACGGAATTCTCAATCGTGCCGTTTATGATGCATCCGCTGGAAATCAAGCTATTGCGCACATGGCTGCCCGGATTGTATTTCGCCGGGGGGTTGTCATCCACTTTGGAGTATACATTCGGATACTGATGGAAGAAATAATCCCGCACCTCCGGATTCAGGAAATCCATATTCGTTTTATAATAGGAAGCAACGCTGTTAATACCGCTCCAGTAGGTCTCCAGCGGGAACGCGTAGATTTTCTTCAGATTCTTATAACGAATCAGGATATCGCGCACAAAGTCAAAGCGCTCCTCCTCCGCGCACTGCTCCAGAAGCTCGATCAGAAGGCGGCGGCGCAGTACGTAAATACCGCAGTTCGCAATATCCGACGTCGCTACCATGGGCTTCTCATCAATATCCACCACACGGCTGTCGTCATCTAATTTCACCAGACCAAAACGACGCAGATCCTCTTCGGCCGGCATCTTCTTGCAGACCATCGTAATATCCGCCTTTTTGGAAATATGATACTCGAGGACATCGCCGTAATCCAGCTTATAGACGCCGTCGCCGCTGGTAATGACGACATAGGGCTCATGGCTGTCCTTTAAAAACTTGATGTTCTGGTAAATCGAATCTGCTGTCCCTCTGTACCAATTCGCGTTGTTGGGTGTGATGCTGGGGGTGAATACCATCAGTCCGCCCTGCTTGCGCCCGAAGTTCCACCATTTGGAGGACATCAGGTGCTCGTTTAAGGACTGCGAATTATACTGAGTGATGACCGCCACCTTTTTCACCTGGGAATTGGTCATATTACTCAAGGAAAAATCGATGCCGCGGTAGCTGCCGGCCACGGGCATGGCCGAAATCGCCCTCTTCTGGGAAAGCTCTCCCATCTTCTTGTTGTTGCCGCCTGCTAAAATAATACCAATCGCTCTCACAGTATGCCACCTGCCTTTATCACGTATTCTCCGCTGGCCAACGCCCCGTTCGGGTAGTCATCCTTCTCCGTAATGCCGGAGATCGCCGTATTCTTGCCAATCGTAACGCCGTCCGGGATGCAGGTCTTTTCGCCCACCGTCACCAGGTCGGAGCAGTATACCTTCGGGTCAAGCTTGCTGGGCGCGTACTCGCCTACGCCCATCTTGACGCCGGCGCCGATCGTGCTCTTGTCGGCAATGATGGCCTTCTCGATCACCGAGCCCTCGCCAATGACGACATCCTGCATGATAATGGAGTTGCTGACTACGGCTCCCTTGCCAATCGTCACACCGGAACCGATGACTGAATTATACACACTGCCATAAATCGTCGTTCCCTCACCAATGATGCTGCGTTCAATGGTGGATTCAGCCGAAATGTACTGCGGCGGCAAAATGTCGCTCTTCGTATAAATCTTCCAGTATTCCTCGTAAAGGTTAAAGACCGGAATGATGTCGATCAGCTCCATATTCGCTTCCCAATAGGAAGTCAAGGTTCCCACATCTTTCCAGTAGCCATTAAATTCATAGGCGAAAATATTCTTTCCGCCCTGATGGCAGTAAGGGATGACATGCTTGCCGAAATCGCAGCCGGGCTCCTCCGACAGCGTAATCAGCGCTTCCTTCAGTACCTTCCAATTAAAAATGTAAATGCCCATCGAGGCCAGATTGCTGCTGGGTTTCTCCGGCTTCTCCTCAAACTCCGTAATCTGGTTCTTGTCGTCGGTCACCAGAATACCAAAGCGGTGCGCCTCCTCCATGGGAACCGGCATCGCCGCGATCGTCACGTCGGCGTTATTGGCCTTGTGATAATCAAGCATTACTTCATAGTCCATCTTGTAGATATGGTCGCCGGACAGAATCAGAACATACTCGGGATTATAGCTGTCCATGTACGTCAGGTTCTGATAAATGGCATTGGCCGTACCGGTGTACCATTCACTGTTGCGGCTCTTCTCGTAGGGCGGAAGCACCGTCACGCCGCCGACATTGCGGTCCAAATCCCACGGAATGCCGATACCGATATGCGTATTGAGCTTCAGCGGCTGATACTGGGTCAGTACGCCCACCGTATCAATACCTGAGTTGATGCAGTTGCTCAGCGGAAAATCAATAATCCGATATTTACCGCCAAAGGCTACTGCAGGCTTTGCTACTTTGGCAGTCAATACGCCCAATCGACTTCCCTGTCCACCTGCC
>CANSWW010000028.1 GCA_947650845.1 uncultured Lachnospiraceae bacterium | reverse complement strand
TACAAGGGCATCGATTTTAATGCTAAAAAGGGATTTATCTGCGATATGGACGGCGTCATTTATCATGGCAACCGTATCCTGCCGGGCGTGGCGGAATTTATCGAGTGGCTTCATCAGGAGGATAAGCAGTATCTGTTTTTGACAAACAACAGCGGGTATACGCCGCGGGAATTGCAGCAGAAATTGGCGCGGATGGGGCTGGATGTGCCGCAGGAGCATTTCTATACCAGCGCGTTGGCAACGGCTGCTTTTTTGAAGGAGCAGGCTCCGGGCTGTTCCGTGTTTGCGATCGGCGAGGCCGGGCTTTTGAATGCGTTGTATGACGCGGGGATCACGATGAACGATGTGAACCCTGATTATGTGGTTGTCGGCGAGGGGCGCGCCTATTCGCTGGATACGTTGACGAGGGCTACGAACCTTGTCTTGGGTGGGGCGAAGCTGATCGGGGCAAATTCGGATGTGTCGGGGCCGATCGAGAATGGGATCGCGCCGGCTTGCCGTGCTTTGATTGCGCCTATTGAGATGGCTACGGGCACGGAGGCTTATTTTTGCGGCAAGCCTAATCCTCTTATGATGCGCACGGGCCTTCGGCTGCTGAGCTGCCATTCGGCCGAGGCGGTCATGGTGGGGGATCGGATGGATACCGATGTGGTGTCCGGCCTGGAGAGCGGGATGTCTACCGTGCTGGTGCTTTCGGGTGTCTCGACACGGGAGACGTTGAAAACGTATGCGTACCGGCCGTCCGTGGTTTTAGAGGGGGTCGGCGATATCGTGGCGGCTGCGCGGGGGGCGCGGGTTTAAAGTCCGTTTCCCTGCCACGGCTCGATGGCGTAACAAGACGGCGCAGCATGCAGGTTTAAGATAAGCCTGGCGTGCTGCGTTTTATTGTGCGGGGAAGCGGACGGTAATCGTTGTTCCCTCTCCCGGAGTGCTTTGCAGCTCGACAGCCGCGTGATGGTACTGTGCGATATGCTTGACAATGGAGAGGCCCAGCCCGGTTCCGCCGGAGGCTTTGGAGCGGCTTTTGTCTACCCGGAAAAAACGTTCGAATACACGGGGCTGATCATTGGACGAGATGCCGATTCCGGTGTCCTTGACGGATATGGCGGTTTCCTGCCCTTTGGCTGTGACTTTGATTTCTACCGAGCCGTTTTCAACGTTGTATTTGATCGCGTTGTCACAGAGATTATAAAGCATCTCGTACAGGAAGCTGCGTACCCCGGTCACGCGGGCATTTTCGCCCTTGACCGTAATGCGGAGGCATTTTTCTGCCGCATAGCCGTGTAAGGCCGAGGCAGCGCTTTGGGCTGTCTCAAGGAGGTCGACGGATTCCTTGGCGAGGGGGATGCCTTCATCCAGCTGGGAGAGGTGGATGATGTCGTCCACGAGGGTGACAAGGCGGGCGGCTTCTTTGTGTATCAGTTCCAAGAAGCGGGGTATGTCCTCTTGTTTGACGAGTCCGTTTTTCATCAGTTCCGCACTTCCCAGGATCGATTGCAGGGGCGTTTTCAGTTCGTGGGACACGTTGGCGGTAAATTCGCGGCGGTTGCGTTCGCCGTGGGCTTGTTCGGTTACGTCAAAGGCGAGCAGTACGGTTCCTGCTATGGTTTTTCCGGATTTGATCCGGCTGATATCGAGCTGGTATTCACGGCCGTTTTTTTCGGCGCGGGTTTCGCTGTGGCCTTGTTCCATAGCAGTGTGTATGGCTTGGTTTAAGTCCGGGCCGGCGGCGATGCGTATGGCCTGGTTTGAGTCCGTACCGGCGACGGCCGGCCGGGGTGCCAGGCCGGCGGTGGGATTTTCTATGTCAAAAATTTGCCGGGCGGCCGGGTTGATGCTCAGGATATCTCCGTTGTTGTCTAAAAGGATCAGGCCCTCTTTCATATGGGCGGTAATTTGTGTGAACTCGTCGGTTTTCTTTTGCAGGGTATGAAGCTGGGCGGCAATCTGGCGGCGTTGCTGGTGGAGGCGGTTTAGCAGGGGGGCCAGTTCTTCGTAGGTTTCGTTTTCGAGCGGGTGTTCGAAGTCAAGGGAAGTAAGCGGGCGAACCACTTTCCCTGCCATCCAATGTGCCAGGACGGCCGAGAGGATGACGGAGAGGATTCCTACGAGCAGAAGCGGCTGCAACATAAAGGCGACCAGGGTGAGCGTCGTTACCTGGCGGATGGAGATGCGCAGTACGGTTTTGTCGCCGAGGGCTTTTGCATAATAAAGCGTGCGTTCTGTCAAGGTCGTGGAGTAGCGTACCCTGCTGCTCTCGCCTTTGGCGAAGGCTTCCTGGATTTCGGCGCGGTCGGCGTGGTTTTCCATTTGCCCGGCCGCTTCAGCCGTATCAAAGAGGACGGTTCCGTCGGAGGCGACCCAGGTGAGGCGGTAGTCGGGTGTCCAGGCATAGCGGTAGTCGGGGGCGGAAAGCTTTTCAAGATAGTCTAAGCCGTTTTGTTCTACGGCGTAGGCGGCAAGGCGAAGTTCGTCTTTGAGCTGGCTTTCTTGTTCTGTGGCAAAGTACCGGTGCAGGCTGCCGATTACGATGGCGAGGCTTGTAAGCAGGACGGCTGCTACGATCAGCAGTGTGAAGCGGAAGATTTTTTTGGTCATTTTTTTACCTCCAGCCGGTAGCCGACGTTGCGTACCGTTTCGATCATTGCCCCGTATGCGCCTAGCTTTTGCCGCAGGGTACGGATATGCATGTCTACGGTACGGGTTTCGCCGGGGTATTCTCCGCCCCAGATATGTGCCAGCAGCATTTCGCGGGTAAAGGCGATGCCGGGCGAGGCGAGCAGGAGGCGTAGCAGCTGGAACTCTTTGAAGGTGAGGGGGACCTGTATGCCGTCGGCCGTGACCGTGTGCTTGGCGGTGTCGACCGTTAGGCCGCCGGCGGTCAAGATTTCTTGTTTTGGGCCGGGGTAGCACCGGCGCAGGACGGCTTTGACGCGGGATATCATTTCCATCATGCCGAAGGGCTTAACCAGGTAATCGTCCGCGCCCAGGTCAAGGCTTTGGATTTTGTCATATTCGGCGCCTTTGGCCGTGGCCATGATGATGGGGATTTCACGGGTGAGGGCGGAGGCTTTCATCTGCTTGAGCAGTTCTACGCCGTTTTTTCCCGGGAGCATTATATCGAGGAGGATGAGTTGTGGTTTTTCTGTATGCAGCGCCTGAAGGAAGGTGCGGCTGTCTGCAAAGCCTTTGGCCCGGAAGCCGGCGCTTTGCAGGGCATAGAGCTCCAGGCTTTGGATGCTTTCGTCGTCTTCTACGCAATAAATCATGGTGTTTCCTCTTTCTTGCCTGTATTCTCAGGTCACATCGTCGGGCTTATCATACCATGGGAAGCGGCGGTGTGCAACACGCTTTTGCTATGGCCGCTGCTTCCGGCATATGCCATGGCCGCCGCTCCCGGCGGGTGTTAGGGCAGGGCGTATTTTTGCGTGTATTCCTGGTAGAGTTTCTGAAATTCTTCACTGTTTTGGCGGGTTTGGCGCAGGGACTGGTGCAGGTTTAGCGTGTCGTGGGCGGCGTCGGATACGCAGGCGGCTATATTGGAGCAGTGGTCGGCCGTGCGTTCCAGGTCTGTTAGCAGGTCGAACCATGCGAATCCTGCGTCGAGTGTGCAGGCTCCTTTTTGCAGGCGGCGGATGTGGCGTGTGCGCAGCTGTTCTTTTAGGTCGTCTACCACTTGTTCCAGGGGTTCTACTTTGGCGGCGGCGGTTAGGTCGTTTTCTAAAAAGGCGGTGAGCGTGAGGCTTACTATGTCTTGGATTGCGGCGCTGAGCGTGGCCAGTTCTCCAGCGGCGGCTTTTGTGAGCTTTATGCGTTTGCTTTGCAGTTCTTCTGCGGATTCCAGGAGGTTGACGGCGTGGTCGGCGATCCGTTCGAAGTCGCCGATCATTTTCAGGAGTTTGGCGGCTTCCATGCTGTCGGCTTCGCTGAGCGGCCTTGCGCTCAGGTTTACGAGGTAGGTGCCGAGGATATCTTCGTAGCGGTCGGTTTTTTCTTCTTTGGCGCGCACGGAGGCGGCCAGCTTGGGGGTGATGCCGTTTAAGCAGGCGAGCGCTTCTTTTAGGGCGGCGGCAGCTGTCCCGGCCATGTCGGCGGCTACCTGGCGGCTGCGTTCGAGGGCGAAGGGCGGTGTGGCGAGCAGGCGTTCATCCAGCTTGGCAAAGGCTTCCGGTTCTTTTGCGTCGGGTATGAGCATGGTTACCAGCCGTTCCAGGACGCCGGACAGGGGCAGCATGAGGGCTGTGCAGAGGATATTGAATATGGAGTGGGCGGCGGCGATGCCGGGCAGGGATGCGGCTTCGCCCAGGAGCGCCGGGCGGGCGAGCGTCCGGAGCAGGCAGAAGGCGAGCAGGCAGGCGGCGGTTCCGATGAGGTTGAACAGAAGGTGCACCAGGGCGGCGCGTTTGGCGTTTTTGTTGGCTCCGGCCGAGGAGAGCATGGCGGTGACGCAGGTGCCGATGTTTTGCCCCATGATAATGGGCACGGCGGCGCCGTAGGTGACTTGGCCGGTGGCGGCCAGCGCCTGGAGGATGCCGACGGAGGCGGAGCTTGACTGGATAATGGCTGTGAGCAGTGCGCCGGCGAGCACGCCGGGAAGCGGGTTTTGGAACAGGAGGAACAGCTGGCCGAAGGCGGGGATATCCCGCAGGCCGGCTACCGCGCCGGACATGGTTTCCATACCAAACATCAGCGTTGCAAAGCCTAACAGGATGGTGCCGGTGTCCTTTTTCTTGGCGTCTTTGCAAAACATATAGAGGATGATCCCGGCGAGGGCAAGCAGGGGCGTGAAGGAGGCGGGCTTTAGGAGCTTGACGAGCAGGCTGCTGCCGTCGATCCCGGCCAGGCTTAAGACCCATGCGGTGACAGTCGTGCCGACGTTGGCGCCCATGATGACACTGATCGCCTGTTTCAGCGTCATCAGGCCGGAGTTGACAAAGCCTACTACCATGACGGTGGCGGCGGATGAGCTTTGGATTACGGCGGTTACGCAGAGCCCTGTTAAGAAGCCGGCCGGCTTGCTTTTCGTAAGCTTTTCCAGGAGCAGGCGGAGGCGGCCGCCGGCCCGCCGTTCGAGCGCCTGTCCCATGATGCTCATGCCGAACAGGAACAGGCTGAGCCCGCCTATCAGGGTAAGTATGTCAAAAATATCCATTTTAGCGCCTCCTCTTTGTTTAGTCTGCCACGGAACCTATTTTATCATTCGTATGTAAAATCGGTTGTTGGCGCTTGTAAAATCTGTGTAAAATAAGCGGCGGGGTTTATCTGCTTTTGACCCGGTACGATAAATGTCCCGGTCTTACAGGTACATCGAAAAAACGGGAGTTTTCTTGACAAATCCTGCGCGCGGGTGTATAAGTAAAGCAGTATGGAACAGGTACAACAGAATATCAGTTCTTTGAGCGGATGTACCTACGTCGCAGGATAGGGTGCTGAGCCATTGATAAGAGGATTTTCTTTTATCTAAGGGTTTGGGTGGAAACGCCTGGGCCTTCCGTGTTTGAAAAAAAGAACGCAAGGTGGTCGTATTGTGTACAGGCAGTAGGGGGACTTTGGGTTTCCCTGCTTTTTTGTGGAGGCAGTAGGAAGGCTTTGGGTCTTTCTACTCTTTTTTGCGTAAATCTACCTGTGCGCTTAGGCGGCGCACTGCCCAGACGTGAGGGCTGGTTAGGAGATGATATGGCTAAGGATAAGGGGGGACGGGGGAGGATGCTTTTTTTGCTGGCGCTCCCTTTCGCGGTTTTTCTGTTTTCGATATCGGTCGGGCGGTATCCGGTGAGCATCGATTCGCTGGCGGGCGCCCTTTGGGCGCAGGTGAGCGGCGCCGGGATGGACACGGGGCAGCTGGCGCTCATCCGAGTGCGGCTGCCGCGCACGCTTTTGGCGATGCTCGTGGGGGCTTCGCTTTCGCTTTCGGGCGTTGTGTACCAGGGGATTTTTAAAAACCCGGTCGTCTCGCCGGATTTGCTGGGGGCCTCGAACGGGGCTTCGTTTGGGGCTGCTTTGGCAATCCTCGTCGGCTCTACGAGCGGCCAGATCCAGCTGTCCGCTTTTTTGGGCGGCGTGGCGGCGGTTGCTTTGGTCGCTTTTATGAACCGGATTGTTTCCCGCCGCAGCCGCTCGGTCGTGAACCTGGTGCTCTGCGGGATGCTGGTTTCGAGCCTGTTTAACGCATTCCTTTCCTTTATTAAATTCGTGGCCGACACCGAGACAAAGCTGCCCTCGATTACCTTCTGGCTGATGGGCAGTCTGTCCTCGGTCACATTGGCGGATCTGCCGGTATTCTGGCTGTTTTTGCCGGCCGCTCTTTTGCTGCTTCTCGTGCGCTT
Organism: uncultured Lachnospiraceae bacterium; assembly: GCA_947650845.1. Lineage (GTDB taxonomy): Bacteria > Bacillota > Clostridia > Lachnospirales > Lachnospiraceae > RGIG7193. The sequence continues at coordinate 11,257 of CANSWW010000028.1, read as the reverse complement.
TAAGGTCAATATCCTTTCGATGGGCGATGAGGAGGCGCGGATGCTGGGTGTCAATGTGAGAGGATACCGCTGGCTGGTCATTGTCTGTGCGACAGTGCTTACCTCCCTTTCGGTGAGCGTTTCCGGCAATATCGGCTGGGTCGGGCTCGTTGTCCCGCATCTGGCGCGGATGCTGGTCGGTTCGAATTACGGGCGGCTTTTGCCGGCTTCGCTGCTGATTGGCAGTGCTTTTATGCTTCTTGTTGACACGGCGGCACGGATGCTTATGACTGTGGAGATACCTTTAAGTATCCTTACTGCCACCATTGGCGCGCCCTTCTTCTTCCTTTTGCTGGTGCGTACGAAAAGGGGGTTTTTATGATTCTGGAACTGCACGACCTGGTCTGCGGATACCGGCCGGGAAAACCGGTCATCGGTCCGCTTTCTTTCTCGGTAAGCGAGGGCGAGGTCGTCTGCCTGCTGGGCCCAAACGGCATCGGCAAAACGACGCTTTTTAAAACGGTGCTGGGGCTTCTTGCGCCCCTGTCTGGCAAAATCTCGGTCTGCGGGCACGACAGCCTGGAATTCTCCATCAAGGAATTTGCCCGCGCCGTCGCCTATGTGCCGCAGAGCCACACGCCGCCGTTCCCGTACACGGTACGCGATATCGTAGTCATGGGGCGCAATCCGAACATGGCGGAATTTGCTTCCCCGAAGAAGGCGGATTTTGACAAGGCCGACGAGATGCTTGCGCTGATGGGCATCGGTGATTTGGCCGGCCGCGAGTACACCGAGATCAGCGGAGGCGAACAGCAGCTGGCTCTGATTGCCCGCGCGCTGGCGCAGGAGACGCGGCTGTTGGTTATGGACGAGCCGACGTCCCATCTGGATTACGGCAACGAGATGCGGGTACTTTCCCAGGCTACGCAGCTTTCCCGCCTCGGCTATACCATTATTATGATTACCCATACCCCCGGGCACGCCTTCCTCTGCGCCGACCGGGTCGTGGCCGTCGGCCGCGGCGGCTTCTTTGCCTGCGGTACGCCCGATGAGGTGATGACGGAAGAAAACCTGAAAACCATTTACGGCGTAGACATCCAACTGGCCGAGGTGGTATTGAAGGAAAGCGGACGGCGCGTGAAGATTTGCGTGCCGGCGGCGATTGTATAGGTGTAGCACTATGCCCTGCGGACACGGGCAATAATAAAGGAAAGGAGAATGGGATTTGAAACGGAAATGTTGTGTTAAAAGGAGCGTCTGCCTTCTCACGGCCCTGGTGCTTCTGATGCTTTCGGCTGCCGCCTGCGGCCCGGCATCGGCGGATCCTTCGCCTACCCAAGCCGACTCTTTCCCGGCGGCCACGCAGACGGCCGAAGCGCAAGCAGCGGAAACGGACAAAACCGGGCAGGCAGACGAGGCCGCAGAGAGCCGGGCGGCGCAGGGGGAAACCTTCCTCTTCACCGATTCTGCCGGCCGCGAGGTCGAACTTCCCAAAACCGTCACCAGGGTTGCCAGCGGCGGCTCGCTGGCGAATATTATGATTTACGCCGTGCGGCCCGATGTGATCGTCGGCTGGTCGGAAGCGCCGTCCGAAACCGAGAAAAAGTACATTGACGAGGCTTACTGGGATTTGTCCGAATACGGCAATTTCCATGACGACGGCGGCGGCTTCAACCGTGAAGCCCTGATGCTGGACGCCCCTGAGGTCATCATCGACGTCGGCCAGTGGGACGAGGAATACAAGGCTGAGCTGGACGCCTTGCAGGAACAGATCGGTATCCCGGTTGTCCTGATTGAATCGCAGCTGGAGCAGGTGCCGGCCGCTTACCGCACCATGGGCGAGCTCTTAGGCGTGCCGGAGCGCGGCGAGGAGCTCGCGGCTTACTGCGAGGAGCTCTTGGCCGATGCCAAGGAAAAGGCGGCTTCTATTCCCGATAGCGAGCGCACGACCGTCTTTTACGCCTCCGGCGAGGCAGGGCTTGACACGATGCTAAGCGGTACCATCCATGCGCAGATCTATGAGCTGGTAGGCGCCCGGCTGGTTGCGACGGCCGACAACGTACAGGTGCAAAAGGGCGGCGGCTCCGTTTCCATGGAACAGCTCCTGGTCTGGGATCCCGACGTCATCATGTTCGCCCAGGACAGCATCTACGGCGAAATCGCCGGCGACGAGACCTGGGGGGCTTTGAGCGCCGTGCAAAACGGTACCTATTACGAGATCCCCACCGAGCCGTACAACTGGCTGGGGCGGCCGCCGGGACCAAACCGCATGGTCGGCATCCGCTGGCTGGGCAACCTCCTTTACCCCGAAATCTTCGACTATGACATCGAAGAAGAGGTACGGGAATGCTTCCGCCTGTTCTACCGCTATGAGTTAAGCGACGAAGAGCTTTATGCGCTGCTTTCGCGTTCCACCCTGAAGGACAGGCTGGGACAGTAGAAAAACCGATCCTGATCCGAAGCATAAAAACGGCTGCTGCAAAACAGGACCTCTCCTACATGATGCAAATCCGGCACGTATGCCGCTGCATTTTGGTTAAGGCCCGGCTTTTGCGGCAGTCGTTTTGAATTCGGCAGGCAAAGCACCTACACGCCGGCAAAGCATTCATGTGTTTTCAGACTCCGCATTCCCTTTGCCGCATAAATCCGCCAAGGTGAATTGCGCCAGGTAATCCGAGATCACTTGATCCAGCCCCTGCCAAAGAGGGAGCGTCCGGCATTCCTTGCTCCGGGGGCAAGATTCCCGCCCCGGTTCCAGGCAGGCAACGGGAGCCAGCGGCCCCTCCATCCGTTCCAGGATGGACTTCACCCCATACTCCTTTGGAGGCCGGTTCAGCCGATAACCGCCGCCTTTTCCCCGCACAGCGGTAAGCAATCCACCCTTAACCATTTCTTTTACCACGATTTCCAGATACTTCTCGGAAATCCCCTGCCGCATGGACACATCCTTCAGCCGCACAAAGCCATCGCCCTGATGTTCCGCGACGTCTACCAGAAAACGCAACGCATATCTGCCCTTTGTGGAAATCATCATAAAAAACCTCCCCATTTTCCCTATCATACCACAAGGTTAATAGGATTTCAAGCAATGCTATATAACCTATTGACAAAGTAGGTTAATAGGAATATAATGGCATCAATTGAAAGAAAGGGGGATTTTCCCATGAGTTACCAATTTGAAACATTGCAGCTCCACGTCGGCCAGGAGCAGCCCGATCCCGCTACCGATGCCAGAGCTGTCCCCATTTACCAGACCACCTCCTACGTGTTTCGGGATTCCGCCCATGCTGCCGCCCGGTTTGGACTGGCAGACGCCGGTAACATCTACGGCCGGTTGACCAACTCGACGCAGGATGTACTGGAAAAGCGCCTTGCAGCCCTGGAGGGCGGGGCGGCGGCGCTGGCGACCGCTTCCGGCGCGGCGGCAATCACCTACGCCATCCAGGCTTTGGCCCAGGCCGGGGATCATATCGTGGCCCAAAAGACCATCTACGGCGGCAGCTACAACCTGCTGGCCCATACCCTGCCCCAGTTCGGCGTGACAGCCACCTTCGTGGATGTCCACAACCTGGCAGAGCTGGAAGGAGCCATCCGCCCCAACACGAAAGCCGTCTACCTGGAAACCCTCGGTAATCCCAACAGCGACATTCCCGATATCGATGCGATTGCAAAAATTGCCCACGCCCATGGGCTGCCCTTGGTCATTGACAATACCTTCGGCACCCCCTATCTGATCCGGCCCATCGAGCATGGAGCCGATATTGTGGTTCATTCTGCCACCAAGTTCATCGGCGGCCACGGCACCACTCTGGGCGGCATTATCGTGGACAGCGGCAAATTTGACTGGAAAGCCTCCGGCAAGTACGCCCCGATCGCCGCGCCCAACCCAAGCTACCACGGAATCAGCTTTGTGGATGCGGTCGGTCCCGCCGCCTTTGTCACCTACATCCGGGCCATCCTCTTGCGGGATACCGGAGCGACGATCTCTCCCTTCAACGCTTTCCTGCTCCTCCAGGGCGTGGAGACTCTCTCCCTGCGCTTAGAGCGCCATGCCTGGAACACCAGGAAAGTGGTGGCGTATCTGGCAAACCACCCGCAGGTGGAAAATGTCAATCACCCGTCCCTGCCGGATCATCCCGACCACGCCCTATATGAGAGGTATTTTCCCCACGGCGGCGCTTCCATCTTCACCTTTGAAATCAAGGGCGGGCAGGAGGAAGCCTACCGGTTCATCGACAACCTGGAGATTTTCTCTTTGCTGGCCAACGTAGCCGATGTAAAATCCCTGGTTATTCACCCCGCCACCACCACCCATTCCCAGCTCTCGCCGGCGGAACTGCTGGATCAGGGCATACGCCCCAATACGATTCGGCTATCCATCGGTACCGAGCATATCGACGATATCATCGGTGATCTGGAAAAGGGCTTTGCCGCCGCGCAAAAAGAATGAGGAGGACTTATTTATGGCTAACATTTTCACATCTGCCGACCAGCTAATCGGTAAAACGCCCTTGCTTGAGCTGGCCCGTATTGAGAAAGAAGAGGGGCTCAGTGCCCGCATTCTGGCAAAGCTGGAGTACTTTAACAACACCGGCTCGGTAAAGGATCGTATTGCCAAGGCAATGATCGACGAAGCCGAGGCCAGCGGCCGCCTGAGTCCCGGCTCCACCATCATCGAGCCCACCTCCGGCAACACCGGGATCGGCCTTGCCAGCGTGGCAGCGGCCAGAGGCTACCGCATCATTATCACCATGCCGGAGACCATGAGCGTAGAGCGCCGTCAACTGATGAAGGCTTACGGCGCGGAGCTGGTGCTAACCGACGGTGCCAAGGGTATGAAGGGCGCCATTGCCAAGGCCGAGGAATTGGCACAGGAAATTCCCGGCAGCTTCATCCCCGGCCAGTTCGTCAACCCGGCCAATCCGGCTGCTCACAGAGCCGCCACCGGTCCGGCGATTTGGACCGATACCGACGGCAAGGTGGATATCTTCGTTGCCGGCGTGGGCACCGGCGGCACCATCACCGGCGTAGGCCGGTATTTGAAGGATCGGAATGCCGCGATGAAAATCGTCGCGGTGGAACCCAAGGATTCACCGGTTCTCAGTGAGGGCCGCTCCGGAACCCACAAAATCCAGGGCATTGGCGCCGGCTTTGTACCGGAGGTGCTCGATACCGCCGTCTACGACGAAATCGTCTCCGTATCCAACGAAGATGCCTTTGATGCCGTGCGCCTGGCCGGCCGCAAAGAGGGTATATTGGTAGGCATCTCCTCCGGCGCGGCGCTTTATACGGCTATTGAGCTGGCCAAGCGGCCCGAAAACGCCGGTAAGACGATCGTGGCCCTGCTCCCGGATACCGGAAGCCGTTACCTCTCCACCCCGCTGTTCGCGGACTGAATTGAGAAGAGAACGGGTGTTGCAACACCCGTTCTTATTGAGATTTCCCCTTGACAAACCCTTCCATATCTGTTAGAATTCCTCTAAATAATTTAGATTTATTCTAAAATTCTGCAAACATATGATGTTGGGGCCAAAAGGTATTTTGACCCTGGTATCAACATATATCTCTATAAAACTGTACGCACCCGGAGCCGCCATGACCCGATACGAACAAGAAATCCTCAGCATCATCCGGCACTCCTCCGAGCATCTCACGATAGAGCAGATTTTCCACCGGATGAAAGAAAAATACCCGGGCATCGTCCTCGCCACGATCTACAACAACGTCAACCGCCTGTGGGAGGCCGGCCTCATCCGCCGGGTTTCCATCGAAGGGCAGCCCGACCGCTATGACCGGCCGCACCGCCACGACCATCTGGTCTGCCGCCGCTGCGGCTGGCTCACGGACATTGCCTTTGACGATCTAAGCGCCGCCCTGCGTGAGCGCCTGGGCGAGGAAGTCCTTTATTACGACCTGAACGTTTTTTACCTCTGCCCGGACTGCCGTCAAAATGATTTCCCACGCACACCATACAAGGAGGAACCCCATGAATAAAAAAGCCATGTACAACCTAACCTACGGCCTCTTCGTCCTCACCTCCGCCTTTGAGGGCAGGGACAGCGGCTGTATCATCAACACCGCCGGCCAGGTCACATCCGAGCCGAACCGCATCAGCATTGCCGTCAACAAAGCCAATTTCACCCAGGAGCTCGTACAAAAAAGCGGCCGCTTCAATGTCTCGATCCTAAGCGAAGCCGCCGATTTTAGCCTGTTCCGGCGCTTTGGCTTCCAGTCCGGGCGCACGGTTGACAAATTCGCCGGTTTTGCCGACTGCAAGCGCAGCGAAAACGGCCTCTACTACATCACCGCCGGCGCCAACGGCTATATCAGCGCCACCGTCGGGCAGAGCCTTGACCTCGGGAGCCACACTCTCTTCATCGCCACGGTAGACGATATGGACGTCCTGTCCGATACCGCCTCCGCCACCTACGCCTACTACCAGTCCGCCATCAAGCCCCGGCCCGCCCAGGCGGCCCCGGCCGGCAAGACGGCCTGGCGCTGCACCGTCTGCGGCTACACGTACGAAGGCGAAGAGCTTCCGGCCGATTTTGTCTGCCCGCTCTGCAAGCACCCCGCTTCCGACTTTGAGAAGGTAACCCTGTAAAAGGTTTCGCCCGTACAGGGCAAGGCCGCCCCACATAAAAACCGCCGCCGCCCCAATCCATGGACACGGAAAGGCTGCGGCTAAACAAGATCAAGGAGGAATCGCTTATGACCACCAAATACGCAGGAACCCAGACCGAGAAGAACCTGGCCGCCGCCTTCGCCGGCGAATCCCAGGCCCGCAACAAGTACACCTACTTCGCCTCCGCGGCCAAGAAGGAAGGCTTTGAGCAGATCGCAGCCCTCTTTTTAAAAACCGCGGAAAATGAAAAAGAGCACGCCAAGATGTGGTTCAAGGAATTAAACGGCATCGGCAATACGGCCGCCAACCTCGATGCCGCCGCCGAAGGCGAAAACTACGAATGGACGGATATGTACGAGGGCTTTGCCAAAACCGCCGAGGAGGAGGGCTTTCCTGAGCTGGCGGCCAAATTCCGCCTGGTAGCCGCCATCGAAAAGCATCACGAGGAGCGCTACCGCGCGCTGCTGAAGAACGTAGAGGCGGCCGAGGTCTTTACCAAGAGCGAGGTCAAGGTATGGGAGTGCCGCAACTGCGGCCATATCGTCGTCGGCACCAGCGCCCCGCAGGTCTGCCCCACCTGTTCCCATCCGCAGGCCTACTTTGAGGTAAGCGCCGACAACTACTAAACGGAAGCTTTGTTTTTACGGATCTCAGGACTGCTGCAAATATACGGATTTCGTACCATACATAACGCGCTCGGATCGGAGTGGCAGGGACCATATATGTATTGAATCCGTGATTTGCGGCAGCCTTGCTTTTTTACAATAACAGGGAAAACGAAATGGTAGACTATAGTAAGAAGTTCCTGGGGATCGTCTTAGTGCTGTTGCCTTTTTATGTGATAATCCGCCGCCCTTTCCGGCACCATGATAAAAGAGAGGGCGCTTTGGCCGCCTTCCTTCTTTTTATCGCCGCCCTGCTCACGCTGGCATTTGAGGGGACATACCAGACGCCCGCCGCCATGATTGAAAGCATGCAATACAGGCTCTCCACCGGGGAGAAAATCAATTTGATCCCTTTTCATACGATCCGCGGCTTCCTCCGCCCCTTTGAAGCGGATGCCTTTCTAGTCAATATTGTCGGAAATATCGTGATGTTTATGCCGTGGGGATTCGGACTCGTTCTTCTGTGGAAGAAAAACCGATCGGTCAAACGGATATTGCTTCTTTGCTTACTTTTGACGGCGTTTATTGAGACCGGGCAGCTATTCATTGGCCGGAGCGTAGACGTGGACGATTTGATCTTGAACTTTGCGGGCGGATGCGCGGGGGCCGTGCTGTGGGCAGGGCTTGCGAAGCGGTTTCCGGTGTTTAGGGAATTTACGGCGCCTTGAAAATCCTTCCCCCTATTTTTATTATATCCATTTTTGTACTATTATAAATCAAAAACCCTCCACCCGCGTCACGTCCCCTCTCGGAAAACCTGCGCTTGATGGAGGGTTTTATCTGTTTCACTCTCCGTACCCGGCGCTCCTATGACTGTTCCCCGCCAAACGAACAACCGGCTTCGTTACCTTCGCACGACACTCTCCGTAATCCTGCCATACTCGCCGCTATACGCCAAATACGTCCCCAAATCCGACGTATTCGTGCTCACGGCCCCGTCAAACCGCGTCACAGCGCCGAGCCCAAAGGCCAGCACGTCGGTCCCGCGGGCTTCCTCCACCCAGAACCGATCCTCGCACCCCTCCTTCGCCCAGCGCCCCGGCAGGTATTCCGTAAACCCATGCTCCGTAAGGATCCCGGCGGCCTCCGCCAGCTGCTCTCGCGCGTCCTCCTCCGCCATCGCATCCTCCCCGGCGCAGCGCTGCAGCAGCACATGGCAAACGCTTCGCCGCACCGTCTCCAAAAGAGAGCGCCGAAAGCCCCAGCGCGAAACAGTCTTTTTCCCATAGAGCAGGACAAAGCCCATCACCGGCCGCCGGTCGGCGCGCAGGAAGCCGGAGGCGATATAAGGCAGCTGCTCCTTATAATTCAGATAATCCAAATGGATAAAATCGTCCGGCTCCAAAGAGATCATCTCCAAATCATACCGCGTCACATGCCTGCGGTTATAGAAAGGCATATTTGCCCCGTTGATATCGGCGGGCGAGACTCGCATCGTAAGCCCCGCCTGTGCCGAAACATCATATAACGAATCAATCATCTGGAGCAGATGGTCAAAATCCGTCCCCGCCATAATAGAAGCGCAGCCGCCGCCCAGCCGGATGGCCTGTACCTGGCAGTCTTGAAACTCCGGCGCATTGGCCTTGCATTCCAGCGCCAGGGCCAGAATATACCGGTGGATGGCCTCGCTTTTTTGCCCCTCGATGACGGCGCGCGGACAAAACGAGCAGCGGCGCAGGCAAAAAGGGATATTCAGCTTCATCACAACCGGGCGTTTTTCCTGATTTTCCATACCAAAGGCTCCTTTCCGCCGTCTCTCTACTGCGGCGTAGCCTGAGCGATATAATCGGCGACCGCGTCTTGTACCGCCTTCACCGAAAAGGCCAGCGTTCTGGAGGTCACCGCGTCCACATCGGCCGACTGCCCCTCCACGATCGCCGCCGCCATGCTGCTGCGCAGCTCCTCGGACATCAAATCCTCATTGCCGGAGGACGTAATCTTGCAGTCGGTGATCGCGTCCTCAGAGAAGATCATCTCCACATTTACGGTGCTGTAGCCGCTGTTCTGCGACGACTTGTAGGTGCCGGCATAATAGATGCCGTTCGTGGTGCGCTCATCCTGGCCGCCCTCTCCCGCGGAGCCGGAGCCGCCCTCTAAGTCGGCCTTCAGATACTCCGCCGCCAGATACCCTGTCGTAAAGGCGGTGCCGCAGCTGTTGCCGGCGGTCGGCGTATGGTACTGGATGCCGTAACGCTGTCCGCAGCAATTGCCGACGGCGTAAAGCCCCGGAATCGGCGCTTTGGCCGCGTCCAGCACGCGGTATTCCCCGTCGGTGCACACCGCGGCGTGCTGGCACAGGCCGCCGGAAGGATTGCCGCCGGTGACGGCGGAGGCTCCGAAGAACGGCGCTTTCTCGATCTTGAAATGCATCATGCTGGCGTCCGCGCCCCAGTCGGAGTCGTAGCCGGCGCCGCACATCTCGTTCCAGTGCTTGATTTCCGCCAAAAAGCCCTCCTTCGCCGCGCCCTCATAGCCCATGATATCCGCCAGCTCCTCCAGCGTCTCCGCCGCGTACACGGTGGACGGGTCGTTGCCGTAGCGGGCAAACGCCTGGACCGAGAAGCCGTCGGGCCCGGTCACGTAATTCGCCATATCCTTGCGCACCTTCTCGATCATGTAATCGTTGCTGCGGTCCATCACCTCATGGCCGTAGCCCTGGTACTCGCAGTATTCATCCCAGTTGGCGTCCGTCACCGCCACCATTTTCAGCCCCGCCGGCATCATATCCAGATAACCGATCGAGCCGTGTTTGTCAAAGACTCGTTAAAGAAGCGCTTGCCGTCGTTGCCGAAAATCGGCCAGCAGCCGCCAAACGGGAAGCTGGGCTTGCTATTGATGCCCGCGGCCTGGCCCGCCCGGGGGCCGGCCTCCATCGTAGCGCCCGCCCAGAGCATCATGCGGATGCCGGAGCCGTCGCGGCCCATGGAAGAAATGCTGTTGACGTCGGTGCGGTCTAAGCCGTAGGACCAGGCCAGGTTGCGCAGCTGGTCGCACAGGTCGAGGCGCATATCCGGATTGCCGCCGAAATCGCCCGCCGCCACGACGACCGCCTTCGCGTTCACCTGAAAATAATTTCCGTCCACATCCGTAAAAATCGCCCCGCTCACCTTGCCGCCGTCGTGCACGAGCGTCAAGCCCTGCGCGCCGTAAATATACTCGGCGCCCAGCTCGACCGCCTTCTGCTGCAGCAGGCGGACCGTGTAAGGCCACATATTATTGTTGGTGTTGGTATCGGTGCCCGTATCGCGCCACTGCGTCATGCCGACGAAATAGTTGCTGCCGTTGCAGGGATTGTGGAAATTCTTATTGCCCTTGTAATTGACCGCGTGGGCATATTTTTCCACATATTCCTTGGGCAGGTAGGCGAGCATCCAGTCGAGGGCCTCGCCGGAGCGGTGCGCGTAATCCTTGACAATCTTCTGGTTCGCATGGCCCAGCGCCTTTAACATATATTCGTTGAAAATATCCATCGGGTCGTACTCCGGCGCTCCCTTATCCAGGAAAAACCGGGAATTGTAGGTGGTTAAATCACAGGCGTAGTTATCGTATTCCTCCCAGGTCTGCACCTCGCAGCAGATCGTGGACAGGCCCTGGTCGATGCTGTGCAGCGCGGCCGCGGTGCCCGCCTGGCCCGAGCCGATGACTAAGACATCGCATTCCTTCGTTTCGGTTACCTTTGAGGACAGGTCCGGCTCATCGCCCAGCCAGGCCGGCTTATTGTTCATAAACTGGCTCTCCGAGATGCCCAGAGCGCCCGTATGGCCCACCATCATCGAGCCTAAGATATCGCCGTTTCCCTTCTGTATGATGAATTCCTCGGGCGTTTCCGGAGCCTTTGCGTCCGGGTTGCTCAAGCGGTTGTCCTGCGAAAAGCTGGTGGCAAAAATATCCTCCCAGGTAATTTCCCCTCCGGCCGCCGCGGGCGTCTCCGCCGCCGCCTGGGTCGCGGCCTCGGTCGCCGCCTGCGTGGCCGCCTGGGTAGCGGCCT
>CANSWW010000027.1 GCA_947650845.1 uncultured Lachnospiraceae bacterium | reverse complement strand
GGGTGGAGGCGGTCGGTGAGGAAGAGCCTTGCGCACCGGAAGCCGGTCCGCAGGAAGCGAGAGCGGAAGAAGCGGAATCGAGAGAGGCCGTGGAAACCGCTGAAAATGGTCCCGGTACGGTTATAAGCGTGAGGGACGGAATTCTGGTACAAACCGGAAGCGGCGTACTGCGGATTTTGGAATTGCAGCTGGAGGGTAAGAAGCGGATGGACGCGGCCGCTTTCTTGCGGGGCGCCCATATGGCGGCCGGAGATGTGCTTGCACGCGGGAGTGAAAATCAATAGACACTGCAGGAGTGTGCCACTATGTCCTGGAAACAGGGACATGAATAATGAAAGGAGGTATCATTTATGCCTGGTTACTATTATTATTATGATCCTTACTATATCCTGGTGATCGTGGGCTTGCTGATTTCCCTGCTCGCTTCGGCGAGAGTAAAAGGGACGTTTCGCAAATACGACGAGGTGCGCAGCCGCACGGGCCTTACAGGGGCAGAAGCGGCGAAGCGGCTTTTGCAGTCGCAGGGGATTTACGATGTGACGGTGCAGCGCGTAAGCGGCAGCCTGACCGATCATTACGATCCTCGCAGCAAGGTGTTGCGCCTGTCGGACAGCACCTACAATTCGACCTCGGTCGCGGCGATCGGCGTGGCGGCGCATGAGTGCGGCCATGCCTTGCAGCATGAGGAGAACTATATGCCGCTTGCGCTGCGTTCGGCGCTGGTGCCGGTGGCCAATTTTGGCTCGCGTTTTTCGATGCTGTTGATTATTGCCGGCCTGTTTTTAGGGCAGGTGCTTGTTGAGGCAGGCATCCTCCTGTTCTGTGCCGTAGTGCTGTTTCAGGTGGTGACGCTGCCGGTGGAGTTTAATGCCAGCGGCCGCGCCCTGCGCTTGCTGGGCGACAATGGGATTTTATATGAGGAAGAGGTCGGTATGACCCGCAAGGTTCTGCGGGCGGCGGCGCTTACCTATGTGGCCTCCGTGCTGGTTTCCGTGATGCAGCTGGTGCGTCTGGTCCTTCTGTACGGAGGGAGAGGCCGCCGTGACTGAGCGGGCCCTGGCGCTCTCGATTTTGCTGGAAATTTTTGAAGAAGGCGAAATGAGCCATCTGGCCCTGCGCCGGGGGCTTGCCAAAAATCCCGGCTTAGAGCGGCGGCAGCGGGCGTTTTTGACCCGCTTAACGGAAGGGACCGTAGAGCGTGCGCTGGAGCTTGACTATGTAATCGGCCGGTATTCGCGCACGCCTGTGCGGAAAATGAAGCCGGCGATCCGGGCGATTCTGCGCATGGGAGTTTACCAGCTTCTGTATATGGATGGCGCGCCGGATTCGGCCGTCTGCAACGAGGCCGTGAAACTGACGGTTCGACGGGGCTATGGCGGGCTTAAGGGCTTTGTCAACGGAGTTCTGCGCCGGATCGCGGCCGAGAAAGAAACGATCGTGTACCCGCCGGCGGATACGCTTCAGGGCTTGTCGGTGCGTTATTCGATGCCCGAATGGCTTGTGGAGAGATGGCAAGCCGTATACGGAGAAACGACGGAGCGGATCCTGCAGGCGCTTTTGAGGGAACGGCCGTTGATCGTCCATCGAAGCGCGTGGAAAGCGTCGCCGGAAGCGATTCGTAAAAGCCTTATGGCCCAGGGCGTGCAGCTGTCGCCGCATCCCTATGACGAGGCGGCCTGGATCCTTGCAGGCGAGGGGACGGCGCGCCTTAGGGAGATGGAGGCGTTTCAAAAGGGCTGGATCCAGGTACAGGATATCAGTTCCCAGCTGGCATCGTCACTGGCGGTGCGGGCGCTTGTCAAGAGTGGGCAATGCCTCAAGGATTCGCCGCACAGGGCAGGAGAGCTGCTTCAGGTATTGGACGTCTGCGCCGCGCCCGGCGGCAAGAGCGCCTATGTGGCCGACGCGGCTCTGGCAGAAGAACTTCCCGCGCGGATTGTCTCACGGGATATAAGCGAGGAGAAGGCGGATTTGCTGCGTCAAAACCGGGGGCGGCTGGGACTGACGAACTGGGAGATCGAGGTATGGGACGCGCTGGTGTTTGACCCTTTTTGGGAAGGACGCGCCGATGTGGTGATTGCCGATCTGCCCTGCTCGGGCCTGGGGATCCTCTCACGCAAGGGAGACATCAAGTATCGGCTGACGCCGGACAAGCTGCGGGAGCTGGCCGACCTGCAGCGGCGGATCCTCGCGGTGGCAAAGCGTTATGTAAAGCCGGGCGGATACCTGATTTACAGCACCTGTACGATCAATCGGGAAGAAAATGAGGAAAATGTCCGCTGGTTTCAGGAAAACAATTCGTTTGCAGCGGTGGATTTGAGCGGGTGGCTGCCCAAGATCGCGGACTGTCCCCCGGATGATCTGCGGGCCGGCCGCCTGCAGCTTTTGCCGGGCGTCCATGACAGCGACGGCTTTTTCCTGTCCGCTTTCCAAAGAAAGAAAGAGGGAGGCAGCCAATGACCGATATCCGTTCTTTGACAGAGGAAGAGCTGGTACAGGAGCTGGCGGCCATGGGAGAAAAACGCTTCCGGGCAAGCCAGGTCTTTGAATGGCTCCACCGCCACAGGGCGGAAGGCTTTGAACAGATGAGCAATCTGCCGTCCGCTCTGCGTGACCGCCTGGCCGCATCGTTTTCGTTGGCGACGCTGCGTCCGGTCCGGATTTTGACCTCGCAGATAGACGGAACCAAAAAGTTTCTGTTTGAGCTGCCGGACGGCAATGTGATCGAGAGCGTCCGGATGCAATATCGTCATGGCAACAGCGTATGCATTTCCTCGCAGGTCGGCTGCCGGATGGGCTGTCGTTTCTGCGCCTCGACGCTGGACGGGCTGGTGCGGGGGCTTACGGCCTCGGAGATGTTGGAGCAGGTGTATCGGATCGGCGTCATTACCGGGGAACGGATCGACAGCATCGTAGTCATGGGCTCCGGCGAGCCCCTGGATAATTATGACGCGCTGGTGCGCTTTATCCGCCTGGCGACCAATCCCAGGGGACAGAATATCAGCAACCGGGGGATTACAGTATCGACCTGCGGCTTGGTTCCCGAAATATACCGTCTGGCGGAGGAGGGGCTGGGGATTACGCTGGCGCTGTCTTTGCACGCCAGCGATGATGAGACGCGACGCCGTCTGATGCCGATCGCCAGGAAATACGGCCTGGCGGAGGTATTGGCGGCCTGTAAAGCGTATTTTCATAAGACAGGCCGCCGGATCAGCTATGAATACAGCCTGGTGCACGGCGTAAACGATACCCAAAAAGAAGCCCGGGCATTGGGGCGGCTTTTAAGCGGGCAGAACTGCCATGTGAACCTGATCCCGGTCAACCCGATCAAGGAGCGGGCGTTTACGCGTTCGGGCCGCGAGCAGATCGAGGCCTTTCAGAAAACCCTTGAAGAGTGCGGGATCAACGCGACGATCCGGCGTGAAATGGGCCGCGATATCGACGGGGCCTGCGGCCAGCTGCGAAGAAGCTATCTGAAAAAGGAAGCCGAAGAGAGAAAATCGTTCTAAATGCTTTACGAAATACTTACAAAAGGGGCAAGAGAAACCGGGAGTACTTGCCCTTTTGTTGTTGTTATGCTAGAATACGGATAGTAAAACGGTATCCGGTTACTATAAGAAAGAATAGGGGCGCGATATGAGCAAGGCCCGTCGATTTGCGATTTGGAAGCGATCGGCGGCCGGCTCTGAAGAAAGGGGGCGGTAGCAATGCATGCCTGTGCGCTCACGGACATAGGAAAAAAACGTCAGCTGAACCAGGACTTTTTGTTCTACAGTGAAAAACCAGTCGGGAACCTTCCCAGCCTGTTTTTGGTGGCGGACGGAATGGGCGGGCACCAAGCCGGCGACTATGCATCCCGGGAGGGTGTAAAAATATTGCTGCAGCTGATCGAAGCGGATTCCAGCCATGACCCCAGCGTTATATTAAAGGGGTGTATAGAAAAGATGAATCGGATTCTCTGGCGTCGGGCCAGGGAGGACGCGGCATTGGCCGGCATGGGGACCACGCTGGTAGCGGCCGCGATGGCGGACGGGCTGATGACGGTCGCCAATATCGGGGACAGCCGGCTCTACGTGATCGGCCATGAAATCCACCAGGTGACCAGGGACCACTCGCTGGTCGAGGAGCTGGTAGCCCAGGGAAGGCTGGTGCGCGGCAGCGCCGAGTACGCGGCGAAGAAGAATGTGATTACCCGCGCGGTCGGCGTAGACGAGCAGGTGACGGCGGATTTCTTCGAGGTGAAGGTTTTGGCGGGCGAGACGGTTCTTTTGTGCTCCGACGGCCTTACCAATATGGTGACCGACGGCGAGATCTATGCGATCGCGCACCGCGATCTGTCTCTGGAGGAGAAGGCGCAGGCGCTGATTGAGGCGGCTAATTTATCCGGCGGCCGCGATAACATCACGGTTATTTTGATAGAACGATAGTAAGTGAGGTAAGAAGATGGTCAGAATAGGAATGCTGTTGTCGGACCGATACGAGATTCTGGAAAAAATAGGCTCTGGCGGCATGTCCGATGTCTATAAGGCGAAATGCCATAAGCTGAACCGGCTGGTGGCGATTAAGGTGCTCAAGCAGGAGTACAGCTCGGACAAAAATTTTGTCGGGAAGTTTTGGGCCGAGGCGCAGTCGGCGGCCTGCTTGACGCATCCCAATATCGTCAACGTATACGACGTGGGCAACGACCAGGGCGTTTATTATATTGTCATGGAGCTGGTGGAGGGGATTACCCTCAAGAAATACATTGAAAAGAAAGGCAAGCTCGAGATCCGCGAGTCAATCGGCATCGCGATGCAGGTATGCCAGGGCATGGAAGCGGCCCATGAGCAGCGGATCATCCATCGGGACATCAAACCTCAGAATATTATCATTTCACGAGACGGCAAGGTAAAGGTCACGGATTTCGGGATCGCCCGCGCCGCCTCTTCTCAGACGATCAGCTCCAACGCGATGGGCTCGGTCCATTACATTTCTCCCGAGCAGGCGCGGGGCGGCTACTGCGACGAGCGCAGCGATATCTATTCGATGGGCATCGTTATGTACGAGATGCTGACCGGAACCGTCCCCTTTGAGGGCGAGTCCACGGTACAGGTCGCGCTGATGCACATCCAGAGCGAGATGGTGCCGCCGCGCAAGTATGAGCCGATGATCCCTGTGAGCCTGGAAAAAATCATCCTCAAATGTACGCAGAAAAAGCCGGAGGCGCGCTATTCGGGCGTGGCGGCGCTGACCGCGGATCTGCGGCGGGCGCTGATGACGCCGGATGAGGATTTTGTCAAGATTACCCCCATGATCAGCAGCAACGACCCGACGCGCGTCATGAGCTCGCAGGAGGTGGAGCAGATTAAAAATGAAGTCCGCTCCTCCGCGCCGGCTTCGATGGTCGATGAGGATGAGGAAGCGTATCTGATGGGCTACGAGGACGACGAGGAGGAATACGTGGAAGAGGGGGAGGAAGAGATGACGGATCCGGAATACGATGAGGACGAGGAGGAAACCGACCCGAAATTTGAGAAGATCATCACCTATATCAGCATCGGCGTGGCGGTGATTATCGTAATCCTGGCCGTCTGGATCTTGGGCCGCGCGTTCGGCCTGTTTAAGGGCGGAAACCAGGGGAACAATCCGACGACGACAGCGGCGGAGAGCACGATCGACGAGAGCGGGACGGTTGCCATGCCGAGCCTGATCGGCAAAACGCTCGACGAGGCCGAGGCGGAGCTGACGAGCCTGGGACTGCGGATTTATATTGATTATCAGGAATCGAAGCTGGGCGTGCCGGACGGCGAGGTCATCGGTCAGGAGTTTGAGACGGGAACCCGGGTAAATAAAGGCTATCAGGTCAAGGTGACCGTCTGCCTGAATAATACGGCGGAGAGCGTAAAGGTCCCCTCAGGCCTGGTGGGCACGGCCTATGACGAGGTCCGCAAGGCGCTGCTGGGTGTCAGCCTGATTCCGGTGCCGGAGGAGGCGTTTGACGACGAGGTGGAGGAAGGCTATGTCATATCGGTGAAGCCCGACGAGGGAACCGAGATGGAAGCCGGGGAAAAGGTGACCGTGGTCGTAAGCAAGGGGCCGGAGGTTGTGACCGTGCCTGTACCGGGCGTGGAGGGCGATACCGAGGAGGAAGCGGTAAATGCCCTGGAGGCGCTGGGCTTGAAGGTATCGGTGGACCGCCAGTTTGACGAGAACGTGGAGGAAGGCCGCGTGATCAGCCAGTCTGTGAAAACGGGCGAGATGGCGGAGGTAGGCTCCTCGATTACGATTGTAGTCAGCAAGGGCTCGAATCAGACGACCGTGCCGAACCTGCTCGGCAAGACGCTGGAGGAAGCGAGCGCGGCGCTGGAGGAGCGCGGCTTGAAAATGAGCGGCAGCTATAATGAGGACAACAGCGACAGTATTGGCGCCGGCCAGGTGATGGGGCAGAGCATTGACCCGGAGACGAGCGTGGAGATCGGCACAACCATAACGGTTACGCTGAGCAAGGGCCCTGCGAGCGTGACGGTGCCGACTTTGAGCGGGAGCAAGGCGGATATCGAGAACGCGTTGCGTGCGGCGGGATTGACGCCGAATGTGACCGAGGAACATAATGACGCGGTAGCAGGTACCATTCTCAGCCAGAGCCATGCTTCGGGCACGCCGACGGCGCCGGGAACGACGATTAACGTGACCGTGAGCCTGGGGCCGGAGATGGTGACGGTCCCGTCGATGCGGGGGACAAAAGCGGAGATTGAAGCAACGCTTAATAACGCGGGTCTGACGCCTTCCGTGACGGAAAAGCATGATTCGGCAGATCCGGGAACGGTGATTGGCTGTGATCCGGCAGTCGGAGCCAGCGTTAAAAAGGGAACTACGGTAAATGTCACAGTGAGTACGGGGCCGGAACCTACCCAGGCGCCGACGCAGAATACCGAGGCCCCGGCGGGCGAAGCGACCCCGTAATACCGGCCATGCAGGGGAAAATCATTAAGGGCATCGCAGGCTTTTACTATGTCCATGACGGGCAGGGCCAGGTGTATGAGTGCAAGGCCAAGGGCATATTCCGCAACCGTCGGGAAAAGCCGCTCGTAGGGGACAATGTAGAATTTGATATGATAGACGCCGTAGAGCGAAGCGGAAATATCCGCTCGCTCTATGCGCGCTCCAATGAACTGCTGCGTCCGGCGGTGGCCAACGTAGACCAGGCGCTGATTCTTTTTGCCGCCCGGGAGCCGGCGCCTAATTTCGGTCTGTTGGATCGTCTCTTAATCATGATGGAGGAACAGGACGTGTCCTGCATCGTCTGCTTTGGAAAGGCAGATCTGGCAAGCGGGGAGCAGATGGAAAAGTGTCTCGCGTACTGTGCGGGGGCCGGCTTTCCGCTGTTAGCGCTCAGCAGCCGGACCGGGCAGGGGCTTGCAAAGTTAAACCGGCTGCTCGCCGGGCGTACGACGGTGCTGGCCGGGCCCTCGGGGGTGGGGAAATCCACGCTCTTGAACCGGCTGATTCCGGACGCGGCGGCAAAGACCGGCGAGGTGAGCGAGAAGATCAAGAGAGGACGCCATACGACGCGCCATGCGGAGATTTTCCCGATGGGGGAGCATACCTATCTGGTGGACACGCCCGGCTTTAGCTCGGCGGAGCCGGCCGGCGTCGAAGCGGGAGAACTGAGACAGTACTTCCACGAGTTCGCCCCCTATGAAGGGGATTGCCGTTTTGCGGGCTGCGTCCATATAAACGAGCCGGACTGCGCGGTGAAGGAGGCGGTTCGGGAGGGTCGGATCCACAGAGAACGCTATGAGAATTACAAGGCTCTGTATGAGGAGCTAAAACAAAAAAGGAGATATTGAGTATGAATATTTTAGCACCGTCAATTTTATCCGCAGATTTTGGTATATTGGGACAACAGCTGAAGGCGATCGGCGAAGCCGGCGCCGAGTATGTGCATATTGATGTGCTGGACGGCATGTTTGCGCCGAATATTTCATTTGGCATGCCGGTGATCGCGTCGATCCGTCCGTACTCGGACAAGGTGTTTGACGTGCATATGATGGTGCAGGAGCCGGGCCGTTATGTAAAAGAGGTAGCGGAGGCCGGCGCGGATATTATCACGGTGCACGCGGAGGCCTGCACGCATCTGGACCGGGTGGTCGCGCAGATCCGTGAATGCGGGAAAGAGGCCGGAGTGGTCTTAAACCCGGCGACGCCGCTGTCCGTTTTGGACTATGTGCTTCCCCAGCTGAAGATGGTCCTTCTGATGTCGGTCAACCCCGGTTACGGCGGGCAGTCCTATATCCCGTATGTGACGGAAAAGATCCGTGATCTGCGACGGATGATTACAAAGAGAGGACTTAACGTAGACATCGAAGTCGACGGCGGCGTGAAGCTTTCCAACGCGGCAAAGCTGTTGGAAGCAGGCGCCAACGTGCTGGTGGCCGGATCGGCTGTGTTCTCCGGAAATATCGAGGAGAACGTCAGGAAATTCATGGCGATTCTGGAGCCGGGGAAATGAAAAAACAGGCTTTGATCGTGGCGGGCGGCGAGGTGGAGGCCTGCCAGCTGGCCGAACAGGCGCGGCAGGTGCGGGCGGCGGGCGGCATCCTCATCGCCGCCGACCGGGGCTTGGAAGCGCTGCGGGAGCAAAATCTGCGGCCGGATGCGGCGGTAGGGGATTTTGATTCGGTGTCGGAGGAAACCCTGGCCTTTTATACGGCGGATGCCGGCATCCGCTTTGAGCGTCACCGGCCGGAAAAAAATGAGAGCGATACGGAGCTGGCCTTCTCTATTGCCAGAGAAGCGGGCGTGAGCGAGGTGCGGATCCTGGGAGCGACCGGCACGCGACTGGATCATGTGCTGGCCAATGTCCATCTGCTAAAAGAAGCGTTCGACTTAGGGATGGAATGCTGTCTGTTGGACCGTCATAACCGCATCCGGCTGGCAGCCGGGCGGACGGTGTTTCGGCGAACGGAGTGCCCGTATCCGTATATTTCGTTCGTACCGCTGACGATGGAAGTGACGCATCTGCGCTTAACTGGCTTTAAATACCCGCTCTCGGATCATCACATGGTGCTGGGAGTGGAATGCGGCCACTGCATCAGCAACGAACTGGCCGCGGAGGAGGCGGTGATGGAATTTGCCGAAGGACTTGTGCTGGCGATTGAGTCAAGCGATTAACAAGCGCGGCCGCTAAACTGGACTATATAAAAAAATAAAAACTGGTCATTGAAAATCCACCGGAGGGCTCTTATGATAGGCAAAAGAAAAGCACAGGCATTGCCTGGGAAAGAAGGAGGCTTATCATGAGAGAGACAAAGAACAACCGGGTATACAAAATCGCGCTGACGGGCCTGATGGCGGCCTTATCGTATGTGGCGTTTACTTTTTTGCAGATCAAGGTGCCGCTGCCCGGAGGCGACGCGACGTCGTTTCATCTGGGTAATACGATCTGTGTGCTGGGGGCGCTGCTGGCCGGCGGCTTTTACGGGGGCTTAGGCGGAGCGATCGGCATGACGATCGGCGACCTGCTGGATCCGGTGTATATCGTGTATGCGCCGAAAACCTTTATCTTGAAATTTTTCATCGGGATCATTGCCGGGACGGTGGCGCACCGCTTGGGCCATATCGATGAGCAGGCCGACCATAGAGCCGTGTTTCGTTGGGCCGTCCTGGCGGCGGTATGCGGCCTGGGATTTAACGCGATTTTTGACCCGCTGTTCGGGTATGTGTATAAACTGTTTATCATCGGCAAGCCGGCGGCGGAGGTGGTGCTGAAATGGAATTTCCTGACCACAGGAACCAATGCCGTGCTGTCCGCGATCGCCTCGGTCGTCCTGTATATGGCGATCCGGCCGGTGCTAAAAAAGCAAGGACTGCTTTCCAATACGACAATGTAACAGGAGGACAAATATGAGGCCGATTGTATTGGCATCCGGGTCGCCCCGCAGGCGGGAGCTGCTGACCCAGATCGGACTGGAATATACCGTGGTTCCCAGCCGGAAGGAAGAGGTGCTGCGTTACCGTGAACCAAGGGATGTAGTGGAGGATTTATCACGGCAGAAGGCGGAGGATATTGCCTCGCAGGCTGCTGACGGGGCCGTCGTCATTGGCGCCGATACCGTAGTGGCCCTCGACGGGGAGATTCTCGGCAAACCGCATGGGCCGGAGGAAGCGGCGGCGATGCTTACGAAGCTGCAGGGGCGCACGCACCAGGTGTTTACCGGCGTGACGCTTGTCTTTAAGGACAAGGACGGCAAAACGGAAGAGGAGGTAACTTTTTCCGAAGAGACGAAGGTGCATATCTATCCGATGAGCGAGGATGAGATTCGGCGCTATGTGGCGACCGGCGACCCGCTTGACAAGGCCGGTGCTTACGGAATCCAGGGCATTTTTGCGGCCTATGTGGAAGGGATTACCGGCAGCTTCTACAATGTGATGGGCCTTCCCGTCGGACGGTTGTATCAGGAACTAAAGGAGAGGATGGCTTTATGATTAAACTGGTCTGCACGGATGTGGACGGCACGCTGGTGCCGGACGGAACCCGGGATATCAATCCGGAGATTTTTGAGGTAATCGGCCGTCTGCGGGAGAAGGGAATCCAGGTCGCCATTGCCAGCGGCCGGCCGCTTTCCAGCATTCGGAGCCTGTTTCGGCCGATCGAGGAGAAGCTGTTTTTTATTGCCGTGGGCGGAGCGGAGATCGCGACCTGCAGCCGCGTCCTTTTTCACTGGGATATGGGACGGGAGGACTTGGAGCAAATGATCCGGGAGGCCAGGCAGATCCCGGGCTGTGAGATTCAGATGAACGGTACGACCGCCACGTTTTTGGAGACAAAAAACCAGAAGTTTTATGACTGGTCGGTCAATGGGTACGGGACAAAAGTGACGATGACCGAAGATTTGCTGTCCGTGAAGGACCGGATCCTTGCCTTGAGCTTTTACGATGAAGCCTGCCAGGTGGAGACGACATTTCGGGACTTTATCAAGAGATGGAAGGACCGCTATCAGGTGGTGACGGCCGGGACCATGTGGCTGGATATCCAGCCGCGGGGCGTGAATAAGGGAAAAGCGGTGGCATGTCTGCAGGACAGCCTGGGGATTGCGCCGGAGGAAACGATGGTCTTTGGCGACCAACGCAACGACATCGAAATGATGCGGCAGGCCGGTCACAGCTATGCGGTGGAAAACGCGCTGGAGGAGGTAAAAGCGGCGGCCCGCTTTAGGGCCGGGCGCTGCGACGAGGACGGTGTGCTGCGGGTGCTGAAAACGCTGCTGTAAAGCCGGAAAGGGAGTCTATGAAGCGGAAAAGATGCAAAGCCGGAAGAGTCTTGCTCTGCCTGCTGCTGACAGCCTGTCTGGGGCTGCTTGGCGGCTGCCAGGACGATATGGAGATTAAGCTGACAACCGGGCTGAATGTGGGGGAATTGTTTCAGATCGAGAACAAGCCCTGTACGCATTCGGAAGCTCGGCTGTTTCTGATGAATCAGAAAAACCGCTATGAGGCTTCTTACGGGCCGAATATATGGGCGGTCCCGGTGGGGGAGGAAGAGTTTGCGGACTACATGAAAACGGAGCTGCATGATTTTTTGATCCGTTTAAAGACCATGGTATTGATGGCGGAAAAGCAGGGCGTAACGCTCAGCGAGGATGAGGAAGGCCGGGCCGTAGCGGCGGCGGCGGAATATATGGAGGGCTTGAGCCCGGAAGCGGCGGAATATATCGGAATGACGCAGGAACAGGTAACAAACCTGTATCGGGAATACCGCCTGGCGGAGCTTTTGGTGCGGAAGCTGACCGAAGGGATCAACGAAGAAATCAGCGACGACGCGGCGCGCGTGATCGAGGTGCAGCAGGTTGTTCTGACACGGGAAGGACAGTCGGAGGCGCAACGGGAAAAGGCGGAGCAGGTGGCGGCGCTGGCGGCGCGGGGAGAGGTGTTTGTCAACCTGCAGGAGATTTATTCCGACGAAGCGCCGGGAAATCTGCGGGTAAGCCGTTACGACGTGGAGCCGGAGTGGGAGGAAGCGGCCTTTTCACTGGCTTCGGGGGAGGTGAGTGGCGTAATCGAGACGCCGGAAGCCTTTTATGTGGTCCGCTGCGTCAATAACATGCTGGAGCCGGATACGCAGGCGAATAAAGAGGTGATCCGTGAGAGGCAGAGGGCGGAGGCTTTTTTCGGGGCCTATGAGGCCTTTGCGGCAAATCTTCAATCCATTTGGGATGAAGAGCGCTGGAAACAATTTGATTTTACCGGGGAAATCCCTGTATGCCGAGTGGATTTCTATGAGGTATATGAAACATATTTTGGATAATTGTAAGAATCTTTCGCTTGCCAGAGGACAAGGAAGTGTGATAGAGTATTCCGTGAAGGAGAGATGAACATGAAAAAAATAGCAATTGTCACGGACAGCAACAGTGGGATTACACAGGAAGCCGGGCGGCAGCTGGGGATTTCCGTTCTTCCGATGCCTTTTACCATTGACGGAGAGACCTATTTTGAGGGGATCAACCTTTCGCAGGCGGAATTTTACGAGAAGCTTTTAAGGGATGCGTCGATTTCGACCTCGCAGCCCTCGCCGGAATCGGTGATGGGATTGTGGGATAAGCTTTTAAAGGACGCGGACGAGGTGGTGCACATCCCGATGTCCAGCGGACTCAGCGGTTCCTGCCAGACGGCGATCATGCTGGCCGAGGAATACGAGGGGCGGGTGCAGGTGGTCAACAACCAGCGGATCTCCGTGACGCAGCATCAGGCGGTACTGGATGCGCTGGAGCTGAAAAACAGGGGATACACAGCAAAAGAAATCCGCAGGGAGTTAGAGCGCGTCAAGCTGGAATCCAGCATTTATATCATGGTAGACACGCTGAAATACCTAAAAAAGGGCGGGCGGATTACGCCGGCCGTCGCGACGCTGGGGACGCTTCTGCGTCTGAAGCCCGTATTGCAGATCCAGGGCGAACGCCTGGATACGTTTTCCAAGGCCCGCACCGTAGCCCAGGCGCGCAGTATTATGATTGCGGCGATGAAGAGCGATATCGAAAAGCGTTTTGGCGGCCTGGACGGACAGCGGGTATGGCTGGAGATTGCCCATACGCAGAATGCGGAACAGGCCGAATCGTTTCGTGAAGAGCTTTTGGCGGCGCTGCCCGGATATTCGGAAGTAGTGATCGAGCCTTTGTCTCTGAGCGTTGCCTGCCACATCGGCCCCGGATCGCTGGCGGTGGCCTGCAGTAAAAAGCTGGAGGCATAAGTGCGCGAAGGAGGGGCGCTGCGTTTGCGGGAGCGACAGCGAAAAACAGATTGTTTGGGAAAGCCGTTTTCGACCGGCTTTCTTTTTTTGAGATTATGTATTTTTTCACTGGACAGCGGCAGATCTCTGTGATACAATCCCTACTTGAAAATAGCGGCAGACAGTTTGAGACTGACTGGTGGGAGGAAAGTAAAGATGGCAATTTTTTATGATGAAAAGAAAGAGATATTTCGTCTGACGACGGAGAATACGGCGTATTTTATCGGCCTTGTTGATGGGAAATATGTAGGGCATGTTTATTATGGAGCGCGTATGGAGGATTGCGGGTGCGGGTATCTGCTGCGCACCGAGGAGAAGCCGCTGCCGCCGTCGAAAAATATATGGGAGAAGGCTTCCTTTGCCGACTCGTTTCCCTATGAGTATTCGACCCAGGGCGTAGGCGATTACCGCAATCCGTGTCTGGGGGTACGTACCAAACAGGGCAGCCGGACCAGCGAGCTTGTGTACGAAGGGTATCGGATTTTGGATGGTAAGCCGGAGCTGCCGGGCCTGCCTTCGACCTTTGCCGGCGAAAAGGGAGCGGCTGAGACGCTGGAGATTATCTGCCGGGACGTTTGTATCGGCCTAAAGGTAATTCTGCGTTATAGTATCTTTGCAGACAGCGACGCCTTGATGCGCAGCGTTTTGCTGGTCAATGAGGGAGAAGAGGAGCTGTACCTGGAACGGGTGCTTTCGGCCTGCCTGGACATGGACAATGAATCGTACCGGATGCTGACGCTCATGGGCTCCTGGGCCAGGGAGCGTCATATGGAGTATTGTCCCCTGAGGCACGGGCGTCAGGAAATAGGCTCTACGCGGGGGATTTCCAGCCATCAGGAGCATCCGTTCCTGGCGCTGGTCACGCCGAATATCACGGAAACGACCGGCGAGGTATATGCGATGCATTTCGTCTATTCGGGAAATTTCCAGGCCCAGGTGGAACTGACTCAGTTTGACACCGTGCGGATGACGATGGGGATCCATCCGCAGGGATTTGAATGGGTGTTAAGGCCCGGCGAGTCGTTTGTCGCGCCGGAGGTGGTATGCGTCTACTCCAACCAGGGATTGCGGGCGATGACGCATACGTTCCATGAGCTGTATCGGAACCATCTGCTTCGCAGTCCCTATCTTCACCGGGAACGGCCGGTGCTGCTGAATAACTGGGAGGCGACCTATTTTGATTTTGATGCCGATCGTCTGCTGGCAATTGCCAAAGAGGCCGGTGAGGCGGGCGTGGAAATGCTGGTGATGGACGACGGCTGGTTTGGCAGGCGGGATCACGATCATTGCTCGCTGGGGGACTGGCAGGTCAATGAGGAAAAGCTTCCGGGCGGCCTGGCGGCTCTTACGGAAAACCTCAAAAAGCTGGGCATGAAGCTGGGCATCTGGTTTGAGCCGGAGATGGTGTCAAAGGACTCGGATTTGTATCGCGCGCATCCGGACTGGGCCATTCATGTGCCGGGGAGGGAGCTGACGATGAGCCGCGGCCAGTATATCCTGGATCTGTCGCAGCCGGAGGTGGTCGATTATGTCTATGAGTCGGTGGCGAATATTCTGCGAAACGCGGAGATTTCCTATGTGAAGTGGGACATGAACCGCCAGATGACGGAGATCGGCAGCGCGTTTTTGGAGGCGGCGCACCAGGGCGAATTGTGCCATCGCTATGTGCTGGGCGTCTATGAGCTGCAGGGACGGCTGCTGAAGGAATTTCCGGACCTGCTTTTGGAGAACTGCTGCAGCGGCGGCGGGCGTTTTGATCCGGGGATGCTGTATTTTAGCCCGCAGATCTGGTGTTCCGACGATACCGATGCGGCCGAACGTCTGGCGATCCAGGAGGGAACGGCGCTTTTGTATCCTCTCAGCACGATCGGCGCACACGTAAGCATCTGTCCGAATCATATCGTCGGCCGGGTGACGCCGTTTGAGACGCGCGGATATGTGGCGCTTGCCGGCACCTTTGGCTATGAGCTTGATATTATGAAGCTGTCCGAAGAGGAGCGCCAAAGGATGCGCGAACAGATTACCCTGTACCATACATATCAGCCGTTGATTCGGGAGGGAGATTACTACCGTATCGCTTCCGCCAGGGAAAACCATCAGTATGATTGCTTCAGCGTGGTGGCGAAGGACGGAAGTGAATCGCTGGTTACCTTTATACAGACGGCGGCGCGGGCCAATTATCACAGCCGCAGGATTCGTCTGGCCGGCCTCAAGCCCCGGGCCGCCTATCGGTGGGAGGAGACCGGGGAAGTCTATGCGGGCGAGACGCTGATGCAGGGCGGAATTCTCGTTCCGCCGTTACAAGGGGATTATGCGGGGATGCTGATGCACTTTGTGGAAGTCCGCCGGTGATATCTTTTCTTCTATGCAAAAAGCCGTTCAAAGAGAGCGGCTTTTTTGATGGCGGCGCGCCCGATCGGCGCGGATTTTTAATTTGTGATCGCTTATGTATTCCGTTATTGTTATCTTATTCTAATACAAACGACTGGATGGCAGCCAGTACGGCTTCGGCATCGGCATCGGAATGGATGCACAGATCGATCGGCTTTGACAGATCGAGGCTGAAAATCCCCATCATGGATTTGGCATCAATGACATACCGGCCGCTGATGAGGTCAAAATCAGAATCGTACTTGCTCAGTTCGTTGACCAGAGTTTTTACGCGGTCAATGGAATTTAAGGAAATTTTTACGGTTTTCATGGTGGATCCCCCTTTTGGTTTGATAGAAATCCCGTAGGATTGAAATGGCGGCGCTTTTTGCGCCGCTTCCATCATATAGCAGGAGAAATGGGTATGTCAAGGATTTCTTTAAAAAAAGGTCTATTGGTTGAGCGGCTTTTGGCTTAAAGGGGAAGTTCGCGGAGTTCCTCTGTAGAGCGGAAGATTTTTCGGAGGCTTCCGTCGATCATAGGATTGTTGCCGGTCGTAAATTCGCAGCGTGCGCCTGTCTTTAGGCCATAGCAGGGTTTGCCGGACGCGTAGGCCAGGCCCAGCGCTACACAGGCGCCCTCATCGGGGACACGGCCGTCTAAAACCAACAAAAAGAGGTCGTTTTTGCGGATGTTTTCGTAGTCGGTGGAGAAAATCAGCTGGCTGACTTCCTCGGGAGTCATGGTTTTCAAAAGCTCTGTCATCTGGAAGCCGGAGCGCTGGGGAAGGAATACCTGGTGACCCAGGGATTCAAGGTAATCGGCGGCAGCTTCATTGAAGGCCAGCTCCGCCTGGCTGAACATGGGGCCGGCAAAATAGATTTTGGACATGGGGAAACTCCTTTCCTTATTATTGCCCGTGTTTTCAGGGCATGATGGTATACCCTTGCGGTATTTCCTTATTATTGCCCGTGTTTTCAGGGCATGGTGGCATACGGAAAAGCTCCTGGGAAGGGCAGTGTCTATGCCAAAGACCCAGGAGCTACTTTTTATTTGGACAGCTTCATCATCAGCTCGTTGCTGCGGCGGATGAAAGCGGTCATGCGTTCCGGCGACAGCGAGCCGTGGCTTAAAAGCGCCAGGTCGTAGAGCTGTTCGCAGATCGAGGAAGTCATTTCAGCCTCTTTGTCGGCGAGCACGGCCTGTACCAGAGGGTGGTTGATGTTGAGGATCAGGGTCTGGCCCTCGGCGCCGAACATCGAGGTGTCGCCGCCCATGCCGTACATGCGGAACATCTCCTGCATCCGGCGGCTTTCCTCGGATACGGTGAGCATCGAAGCCGTGTTTTCATCTTTCAGCTTCTCGGCCTTTACTTGCAGGCCGTCGTTCTTCAGCGCTTTTTTGAATACCTCGGCGAGGGCTTCTTCGTCGGCCTTGAGGCTTTCGGCTTCCTCGTCGGAGAGCGTTTCCTTGTAGGTGTCGCTCTCGGCGTCGATGCGCTTGAAGTGCAGGTTTTCGTTGGCCTGCTCGATCTGCTGGATGAACGGGGAGTCAATATTGTGGGGCAGGATCACGGCGTTTGTGCCCTGGGCCTTGAACATATTGATATATTGGCTCTGTTCCTTTTCGTCGGTTACGTAGTAAATTGTGTTTTCGTGCGTTTCCTTGGCGTCCTCGATGCATTCGGGCAGCGTTAGGTATTTGCCGTTTAGATCCTTGAAGATCATGTAGTCCTGAATCTTTTCGCGGAATTTTTCATCCTTGATGTAGCCGAATTTGATGAAGGGGTTGATGTCGTCCCAGTATTTCTCGTAGGATTCCTTTTCGGTCTTGTACATGCCGGTGAGCTTGTCCGCGACCTTCTTGGTGATGTAGTCGGAAATCTTCTTCACGAAGCCGTCGTTTTGCAGGGCGCTGCGCGATACGTTTAACGGCAGGTCGGGGCAGTCGATGACGCCCTTCAGGAGCATCAGGAATTCGGGGATGACTTCCTTAATATTATCGGCGATGAATACCTGG
>CANSWW010000026.1 GCA_947650845.1 uncultured Lachnospiraceae bacterium | reverse complement strand
CATACTGGTACACCCCTGTGGCGTTTCCTTATTCTTATCCGTTTTTCCCGGACATTTTATACACGCAATATTTGACCATCTTCCATATTTTATGCTATAATAGCCGCGAATCGCGTTTCCCTGATACAGGGGAATCCATACGCCCACCCGGCGGCCGTCCGCCCGGCGTACCTACAGTATATTTAAAAAATCTCAAGAATACAAGACAGGGAGGAAAATTTTTATGATTCTGTCCTGCAGTCATATAAGCAAAGCCTTTTTAGACAAGGACGTCCTCTGCGACGCCAATTTTTTCATAGAGGAACGCGAAAAAGCAGCCATTGTCGGCATCAACGGCGCCGGCAAGAGCACCCTTTTGAAAATCATCACCGGCGACCTGGCGGCCGACGAGGGCCAGGTCACGCTTTCCCGTGGCAAGACCATGGGCTATCTGGCCCAGCATCAGGATATTCAGGACCACCACTCGATCTACGAAGCGCTTCTCGAGGTAAAGCGCGATGTACTGGCGCTCGAGGAAAAAATCCGCGCGCTGGAAGCGCAGATGCCGCAGCTAACAGGCGAGGAGCTCGCGGCCGCGATGGAAGCCTACGCCCAAGCCACGCATCGCTTTGAGGAGGCGGACGGCTATGCCCTGCAAAGTGAAGTCACCGGCGTGTTAAAAGGACTGGGCTTTTCCGAGGAGGAATTTTCCAAGCCGGTCTCCTCGCTGTCCGGCGGTCAAAAGACGCGGGTTTCCTTAGGTAAGCTCCTCTTGTCCCGCCCGGATATCATCCTTTTGGACGAGCCGACCAACCACCTGGATCTAAATTCCATTGCCTGGCTGGAGACGTTTTTGCTCAATTACCCGGGCGCCGTTATCATTGTCGCGCACGACCGCTTTTTCCTGGACCGGGTCGTGACCAAGGTCATCGAGGTAGATAATACGCGCGTTCAGGTTTTCTCCGGCAATTACTCCGCTTACGCCGAAAAAAAAGCCATGCTTCGGGAAGCACAGCTGAAAGCCTACCTGAATCAGCAGGCTGAGATTCGCCACCAGGAGGAGGTCATTGCCAAGCTGCGCTCCTTCAACCGGGAAAAATCCATCAAACGGGCCGAGAGCCGGGAAAAAATGCTTGACAAAATCGAGCGGCTGGACAAGCCCTTTGAGGTAAAGGCCGACATGTCCGTCCGTTTTACCCCCAGCTGTGTCAGCGGCAACGACGTCCTTGCCGTTTCGGGCCTGTCAAAGGCCTACGGCCCGCTCTCTTTGTTTCACGACGTGGACATTGACATCAAACGCGGGGAACGCATCGCCGTCATCGGCAATAACGGCGCCGGAAAGACCACTCTCCTAAAAATCATCAACGGGCTGGTTGCGGCTGATTCCGGTTCCGTTGTTTTGGGCGCCAAGGTACAGATCGGTTACTACGATCAGGAGCACCAGGTGCTTCACATGGACAAAACGCTCTTTGAGGAAATCCTCGACGATCATCCGGCTATGACCAATACGGAGATCCGCAGTCTGCTGGCCGCCTTTTTATTCACCGGCGACGATGTGTTCAAGCGAATCGGGGATTTGAGCGGCGGCGAACGCGGCCGCGTCTCCCTTGCCAAGCTGATGCTCTCCGAAGCCAATTTCCTGATTCTGGACGAGCCGACCAACCACCTGGACATGCTCTCCAAGGAAATCCTCGAAAAGGCGCTGTCCCAGTATGAGGGAACGGTCCTCTACGTTTCACATGACCGTTATTTTATCAACAAAACGGCTACCCGTATTCTGGATCTGGAAAACGGCAGCTTTACGAATTATCTGGGGGACTATGACTATTACCTCGAGAAACGATTGTCCTCTGCCGCCGGCGCGCCGGGCAGCGATTCCCGGATGCCAGGCAACGCCCCTCTTTCCGCTGCCACTCCCTGGTCCTCCCGTCCGGCGGCCGACAAGCCGGAGAGCGCCGTCAAGCAGGACTGGAAGGCGCAGAAGGAGCAGCAGGCCCGGGAGCGCAAGCGCAAAAACGACCTTGCCAAATGCGAGGCGGAAATCGCTTCCTTAGAAGAGCAAAATACGCTTCTGGAAAAGCAGATGGCCGATCCTGAGGTGGCTACCAGCCCTGCTAAGCTTTTGCAGCTGGGCCGCGATCAGGAAAAAAACGCGGCCCGTCTCACAGAGCTTTACGAATGGTGGGAACAATTGGCCGACGAATAGCTGCCTTACGCGTTTTCCTCGCGGATTTCGCCGGCCAGCTCTCCCTGCCCCAGCCGTTTGTCCGCGTACACCATCGTCGAGAACACGATCAGGAACACAGCCAGCACCGCGGTCGCAAGCGTCTGCCAGGGAATATAAAATCCCATAAAGAACCCCTGGCTTTTTACATTTTCATAAATGACCCAGGTGACGGCCAGTGAGACCGGCGCCGCGTACAAAAGGCTTTTGCAGCCATAGAGCAGACACTCATAATTCAGAATACGCCGCACTCCCCTGCGGGTCATGCCGACGGAACGCAGCATGGCAAATTCCCGGCGGCGCAGCAATACGTTGGTGGAAATCGTATTAAACACATTGGCGGTAGTAATCAGGCTGATCAGAACCAAAAAGCCGGTGGAAAAGACTTCGATCAGGCCAAGCAACGCTTTGGTTTCCAGTGCGTTCTGCACGTTGTTGGAAAGGATCCCGTCGTTCTCCCTCGTGATCTCCGACATAGCTTCATAGACCGGGTTCCAGTCCTCGGCGAGGAAATACGCCGATCCCCAATCGCTCTCCAGGCCCCAGGCCTCCCGCACGCCGGCAGGCAGGAAGATCTGCGGGCGGTCTTTTCCGCTGCAAAACCACGGCGCCCGCTCCGGACGCGTCCCCACTCTTACCTCCATCGTCCGGGCCGCCTCCGCCAGAGGAAGCGCCAGCGGTTCCCTTGCTCCTTCCGTATCTTCCTCATAGTACAGCACCTGTGCGCCGCCTTCGGTCATCACGATCGAGCCTCGGCCATAGCCCTCTTTGTCGATCGGCACCAGCACCTCCAATTCCTCGGTTCCCTCTTTCAGCACATCATACACCCGATACCCGCTCTCCGCCTGGCTGTACCCCATCCGGTCAAACACCAGCGCCGTCGGATGTTCCGCATCCATGTAGACCGACACATCCAATCCGTTCGCCGTCAAATAGGCCCGATAGTCCTCCTCCTCTACAAAAGTCACTCCCCAAAGTGCCCAGGGCGTCCCGTGGGCCGCATCGTGATCGCGTTTAAATGCATCGGTCAGGCTCTCCCGCTCCACTACGATATCCATACTCCTCATGTCGGTCAGCGCACTTGCGTCCACCCCTGCCAGCATCCGCATTTTCTCATACAGCGTTTCCATCTGCTGCGGATCGTCCCACATATAGTAAGCCAGATCAAAGGTGCCCCCGCCCCGGCTGTCCTCGACGCTTTTGCGCAGGTAGTGGCAAAAGCTTCCGGAGCCGATAAAGAGGACAATGCTGAAAAACAGCGAAAAGACCGTCACGCGGTAACGTCCGCGGCTGCGCTTAAAATTTTTGGAAGCCAGCATTCCCGGCAAGCCAAACAAACGCAGCGTCCATCGGCTGGTCCGCACGCGTCTCGCGCGAATCCGCACCTCCTTATTCTGGCGGATCGCTTCGATGGCCGGCAGACGCAGGGCCTTTCGTGCCGGCAGCCAGGCCGATAAAACGACCGTAAGGAGCCCCAGCCCCACCGACACCGCCATGGATTTCACCGTAGGATGCACTGTAAAAGATATCGTTTCAGAAAAGCCGCCTAAAACCGTTTCAAATAAATCCCCACAAGCCCAAATCGTCACGCTGATTCCCGCGCAGCCTGTCAGCACTCCCAACGGAATCCCCACGGCACACAGCATCAACCCTTCCG
Source organism: uncultured Lachnospiraceae bacterium (assembly GCA_947650845.1). Classification (GTDB taxonomy): domain Bacteria; phylum Bacillota; class Clostridia; order Lachnospirales; family Lachnospiraceae; genus RGIG7193. Next base: position 13,884 of record CANSWW010000026.1, on the reverse strand, counting down.
TCAGCACACTTCCCATAATCTGGCGCCTGGTGGCCCCCAGCGATTTTAACAGCCCGAACTGGCGCACCCGTTCCGTGACCGAAATCGAAAAGGCATTATGGATCAGCGCCACCGAGCCGGCCACTACGATTACCGCCAGGATCGCCGCCATGTTGTAGAGAAGCTCCATGGAGGAGCTGCCGGAATAGCCGCTGTATTTTAAGAGCGTCCAGTTTGTCTCGCCCCTGGTCCCTCTGTCCTGCTGCTCTCTGAGAAAGCGCTCCGCCTCCCCCGTATCCTTCAGCCGAAGCCACAGGTCATAGACGGTTTCGCCGCTTTCCGGCGCTTCCGCCGTCAATGCCGTGTAGCCGGGCGCCGACGATGGCTCAAATTCCGGCTCCTCATAGATTCCCGTCACCGTGTACGTCACGCTGCCGCCGTCCGCCACAAAATATTCCGGCGCAATGCTCTCCTCCCCCTGCCAGGGATCGTGCTGTGTCAATCGGCACGGCGTGCCGGTTTCGCCTTCGCCCCCGCCGTCGTACTCCCGGCCTTCCGCCCTCTGGGCCAGGCGGCTTCCCAGCTCCAGCGTCACCGTATCTCCCACCGCCAGCTCCCAGCCGCTGTTGTAAAGGAACTGCCGCGAAAGAAGAAGCTCCCGGTCGTTTTCCGGCATCCGCCCTTCGTTGAGCTCCACCGGCATCTGCCCGGCAAAATCCTCGCTCATAGCCCCCACAAACAGATACGGTTTTTTCTCGTACTCGATGTCTGTCAGCGCGTAACCGACCGTGCCCAGGGAGCACAGATGATCGACCCTTCCGTCCTGCAAAAGCTGCTCCTTCTCTTGCCTGGTCGTCTCATACAGGCCCACGCTCCAGTCTCCCACATCCTCGATCGCCACTTGTCTAAAATAATGAAGCGCGCTGGCGACGCTGACCGTCATTGCCGTCACCAGGGCCGTAGACAGCAGGATCCCCACGATCGTTACCCAGGTCCGGCTGCGGTTCTTTTGCAGCGTTTTCCATGTATAGCGAATAAAGATCGGTGTCATCGCCGCAGCACCTCCTCCCGGTGGATCCTGCCGTCCTCAATCGACAGAATCCGGTCGGCCTGCAGCGCAATGCGCTCATCGTGCGTAATGACAATCAGGGTCTGCTCATACTTTTGATTGGAGCGGCGTAAAAGCTCCAAAATCTCCTGGCTGTTTTTGGAGTCCAGGTTTCCGGTCGGTTCGTCGGCCAGCACCACCGCCGGCGCATTCATCAGCGCCCGGCCGATCGATACGCGCTGCTGCTGGCCGCCGGACAGCTGATTGGGCAAATGCTTTTCCCTTCCGCCTAACCCCAGCGTCGTAATCAGCTCCCGCATCCGCCTGGGGTTGACGCGCCGCCCGTCCATCAGCACCGGCAGCGCCATATTTTCCTCCACATTTAGCACCGGGATCAGATTATAAAACTGATAGATCAGCCCCACCTGCCGCCGCCGAAACACGGCCAGGGCCTCCTCCTTCTGCGCGTACACGTCCTGCCCGTCCATGTACACCTTGCCGGACGTCGGTCGGTCCACCCCGCCCAAAATATGCAGAAGCGTTGATTTCCCCGAGCCGGACGGCCCGATGATCGCCACAAATTCTCCCTTTTCCACCTGGAATGATACGTCGTTCAACGCGGTGACCTGATTCTCCCCTTGCCCATATATCTTCGATATATGCTCGATTCGCAGAATTTCCATTGCGGTAGTTCCTTTCTGTGATTTGTGATCTCAGTATACAACCGCTCCATGACGCTCGCGTGACTCCTTCATAACAATTCTGTCACATTCCGCCCCCTGTCATACCACTCCTTTATAAAACCGCACGGCAAACCGGGCCCCGCCCTGCGCCCGGTTTTCTACGGTCAGCACTCCGTTTTGGGCCGTAAATACCATCCGTGCAAAGGCCAGGCCCACGCCAAACCCGTCTTGATTCTTTCCTTTATAAAAGCGCTCCAGAATATGCGGCAGATCCTCCGGCGCGATGCCCGGCCCGTTATCCTCAATCCGCAGCTCCGAGTAGACCGCGTTTTCCTCCCAGTACAAATCGATTTGTCCGCCCCGGGGCGTATGCTCCATACAGTTTTTCAAGATGTTTCCGATTGCCTCGGCACTCCAGGCGCCGTCGCCGGTAAAGCCGGCCGCTTCCTCCCCGTGCAGCAAAAGCCGCTGCCCCTTCAGCTCCATCGGAATCCGCAGAGGGGCCGCCGCCGCCAAAGAAACCTCCGCAAACGCAAGACGGGTACTGGCAAAGCGGACCGCCCCGGCGTCAATGCGGGCCATTTTCAAGAGGGCGGCAAGAAGATCGTCAATCCGCCGCAGCAGCATTTTCAGCTGTCTCTGCAATTCCTCCCGGCGCGAAGCGGTAATGTCCGGCTCGCCCAGCATCGTCTGAATCAGATTCAGAGAGGTGAGCGGCGTGCGCAGCTGATGCGACAAATCCGTAATCGCGTCGCACAGATATTGCTTCTCCCCCTGCAGCGCGTCCGCCTGCTCCCGCAGCATGACCGTCATTTTCCAGACCTCATCCTGCAAAATCGCCAGCTCTCCCTCCTCCTGCCCAAAAATGACCGCGTGCCGGTCATCATGGAGGAATACATCCAGCTGCTCCGCCAGGCGGGAAAGCTTGCGATAACGCCCTGCCGTATGGATAAAGTGAAACAAGCCGCCCCATACCAGTGCGCTTCCCACACACCCCAACGCCAGCAGGCGAACCGCCTGCCGCAGCTGCCATGTTTCCTGAGACGTCGCTCGTGCGGCAACGGCCTCCGCTGCCAATAAGAGCACGGCCGAGACTGCCAGGTAAGTATATAACTGCTTTTTTATTTCCGGATTCCGCCAAAAGGTCACTGCCTGCTCCCCCTTTTCTCACACATGATCCGGCCGGGGCGCTACTCTCCCAGCTTATACCCCAGCCCCCGCACGGTACGGATTCTCTGCGGATTCTGGGGATCGTCCTCGATCTTGTCCCGCAGACGTTTGATATAGACCGTCAGCGTATTGTCGTTTACATAGTCGCCAGCCACATCCCAAATTTCCTCCAGCAGGCGGCTCCGGGAAAGCACCTTTCCCGGATTCCCGCAAAATACCAGCAACAGCCGATACTCCAGCGCCGATAAAAATATTTCTTCCCCGTTTTTCTGCACCTGTCCCCGTTCCGTATCCACTATGAGGCCCGGCAGACGAAAAACCGCCTGGCCGCGGCCGCTCCGCCGCAGAACCGTGCGAATCCGCGATACCAGCTCCCGCGGCCGAAACGGCTTGCTAATATAATCGTCGGCTCCCATATCCAGGCCCGTCACCACGCTGTACTCATCGCCGGAGGCCGTCAAAAAAATAACCGGCGTATCCGTCTGTGCCTTGGCCGCCGCGCAGACGGCAAAGCCATTGCCCTGCGCCAGCGATATGTCCACCAGGGCCAGGTCAAAATGACTTTCCGTCAAAAGCTCAATGGCTTCCCGCTGCCCTTCGACTACGGTCAGCGCAAAGCCCTCGCCTCGTAAAAACTCGGTCAGGTGTTCTGCGATCGCCTTGTCATCCTCTACCAGCAAGATCGGTATCATCCATCCGCTTCCTTTCTTTTTCGTGTCGCTGTGTCGGCTGCATGTCCCTGCCCGGACCGTTCACCGCCTCCGTGCACCAGCGCTTCTTTCTGCGCTTTTGTCAGCTGCTTAATCTCCCATTCACGCCGCATGGCCGCTTCCCTCGTGTCAAACGCTTCGCTGTATACCAGTGTGACCGGCCGGTGTGATTTTGTGTATTTCGCGCCGCGGCCGCTTTGATGGCTTTGGAGGCGCTTTTCCAAATCGTTGGTCCAGCCTGTATAGAGAGAGCCGTCGCCGCAGCGCAAAATATAGATATAAGCTGTATCCGGGGCCGCCGTTTGCGCCGCGCATGTATCCGCCCCCGCGTCTTTTGGTTGTTTTTCGCTTCGTGTCGCTTCCATTTTGCCCTGCCCTTTCCGGTTCTTAGCGCCCAAAAAGGGCCATGGTTTCCCATAGCCCATTATAATATTTTTTTGTCTTTATCTCAACAGGTTTTCCAATGACAATACGCCCCAGCCCTGCTTGGACTCCGGCATATCCAGGCGGACGCACCGTTCCCGCAGCCGCAGCTTCACCTGCACGTTCGTCATAGCCGGGTACTTTTCCAGCAGGCAGGCAATGGCCCCCGCGACCATCGGCGTCGCCATCGAAGTCCCGCTTTTAATGGTATACGGCGGATCGCTGGCACGCAGCATCCGATTGCAGGAAATGATTTCACAGCCCGGCGCCACCAGATCCGGCTTGCAGATACAGGCCCTCGTAGGCCCCCGGCCGGAATAATTGCACATGCGGCTGCCGTCAATGTGCGTCTCCTTCTCATCGTCGCTGCAGCCCACGGTAATGAGCTTGCGGCTGATGCCGGGCGTCGCGATCGTCATCGGGGCCGGTCCGTTGTTGCCGGCCGCCGCCAGCACCACCATACCGGCATCCCACAGCCGTTCCACGCCCCGCACCAGCCTTGAGTCCTCCTGCATCCCCTCCTCGTCAAAAGCGCCCATGGAAATATTTACGACGCGGATTCCCAGCGTTTTTTGCCTTGCCAGCAGGTATTCTACGCCGGCCAGCACATTATCTTCGCTTCCGTTGCCCCGCCAGTCCAGCACCTTGACCACGATCAGGTGCGCCCCGGGCGCCATCCCGGCGCATCGGCCCTTTGACAGGCGGCCGTCGCCGGCCGCGATTCCCAAAATATGCGTACCATGGCCATTGTCGTCGTAACAATTCCGGCGATTGCGCACCATGTCCTGGAAGGCAACGATTCGATCACGAAAATCAGGATGCAGAAATGCCCCTGTATCCATAACTGCCAGGCCAATCCCACGTCCTGTATAATGCTTATCCTCCATATGATGATCCTGAATCTATGTCATTATTATTTTATTCAAGAACACCAAAAGGTGACTATTTTCCGTGGGCGCGACCGTTTTGCGCAGATAGATCCTCTCTTATTTTATCCCTAATACCAGCTCCCCGAATTTCCGTCCGTATGCAAAGGCCTCTGAAAGTTCCGTCTCCGACGGCTTAAAGCGCACCCGGAATCCGTCCGAAACCTTCAGCTTCAGCTGCTTTAGGCGCTCCGTAATATTCGGTACGCCCTCCCCGCTCCAGCCGTAGCTGCCAAAGGCCGCCGCCTGCTTCCCGCCGTGCGTCACCGGCGTCATCGAAAGCGTCAGCTCCCAGATCGGTTTCAGCGCATCTCCCAGGATCGTCGGCGTGCCAAGCAGGAATCCGTCCGCCGCCGCGATCCGTCCGGACACCTCTTCCCGGTCGGCCGTCACCATATCAAAAAGCTCCACCTCCGGCCCCTTGCCGGCCGCTTCCCCCGCAGCCCTTACCCCGGCCGCAATCTGTTCCGCCAGCATTCCCGTATACCCGTACGCGCTTACATAGGCAATCACCACCCGTTTCACCGGGCGAGCCGTCTCTGCCGTCCATTCCCGGTACCGCTGCAACACCTGTCCAATCTTTTCTCCCACTAAAACCGGGCCATGGCCCGTGCAAATCATCGAAAGCTCCAGGGATGCGATCTTTTGCAGGGCTTTGCGCATAAAGGGCTTAAAGGGTCCGATAATATTGTCAAAATAGTATTTGAGGGCCTTCTCATATTCGTCCTCCTTTTGAATTCCCTCCGATACCACCTCCGGCAGGCAGTAATGCGCCCCGAACGAATCACAGGTCACCAAAATTTTCTCTTCCTTAATATAGGTATACATCGTATCCGGCCAATGCAGATTCGGTACCTGCAAGAAGCACAGCGTCTTATCGCCGATCACCAGCTCCTGCCCGTCCTTGACCGCGCTTCCGCGAAACTCCCGGTTCGTGATCTCCTTTAAAAAACCCAGCGCACAGCCGGTCGCCAGCACCTCCATCTGCGGGCTGTGCTCCAAGAGCCTCTCCAAACTCCCTGCATGATCGGGTTCCGTATGGCTCATTACCAGATAATCGATCGCCGTAACATCGATCACTTCCCGCAACTTTTCCAGATACTCATCAAAGAAGCCCGCCTTGGCTGTCTCAAACAGCACGGTCTTGTCCCCGGCCCGCAGCACATATGAATTGTACGTCGTGCCAAACTCCGTCTCCATAATAATATCAAACACCCGCAGGTTTTCATCCAGAACACCCGTCCAGTAAAACCCTTCTCTCAACTGTATCGCTTTCATGTCATAGCCTCCTGTTCCTTATAGTTTTCCGGTATTTTCTTTTGCCTATACCAGTATAAACCACATTTTCTCAAATCTCAACCCTGACGCTGCTGCCAATCCCTTCGCCGCCCCGTTTTTTTGTCACCACGATCTTCTGCCCGATCCGCTCCTTTAGCTCCGAAACATGCGAAATGATCCCCACCAGCCGGCTTCCGTCCGCCAGACTGCCAAGGGCTCTCACCGCCAGATCAAGCGCCTCCTCATCCAGCGAGCCGAACCCCTCGTCCACAAACATCGCCTCCAGGCGGATTCCTCCGGCGTCCGACTGAATCTCATCCGACAGCCCGAGCGCCAGGCACAAAGACGCCTGAAACGACTCGCCTCCCGATAGCGTCTTGACGCTGCGCTCACTCCCGTTGTAATGATCGATCACACTCAGCTCAAGCCCCGCCTTCTCCTTGCGGTTTTGTGCATCCTCCTGTCGTTTCAGCTCATAGCGTCCGCCCGTCATCGCCAGCAGGCGCAGGTTGGCCCGCCGCAGGATCCGCTCAAAATAGGCCGTCTGGATATACGTCTCCAGCTCGATCTTCTGTTTCCCCGCGAGGGTGCCGCACGCCGTATCGGACAGCGCCTTCATCCACATATATTCCTTCTCCGCCGCGATCAGCTCCTGCTGCCGGCCGCTCACATGCCCGTAGATCTCCTGGTTCGTCCGCCAGGCATTGTACTGCTCGGCCCGCCGGTCCTGCAGTTCTTTCTTTTTCCGTTCGTACTCCTCCTTGCGGGCTAAAATCTCTTCTTTTTCTTCCGGAGCCGTCTCCTGCAGCTGTTGCTTTAGAACTGCTATGGCAGCTGCCAATTCCGTCTCCTGCTGCCGGCACGTCTCATACGCCTGGCCGGCCGTCTCCTGCTCCTGCCGCAGACACGCCGTCTGCTTTTCGATGTCCTTAAGCCGGTCTTGCAGCTGCTCCTGCGTTGTCCCTGCCAGGGCTTGCGTCAGATGTCTCTTTTCCTGCTCCAGCCGCTCCCGTTCCACCTGCAGGCGCTCGCCCAGAAGCTCCGATTGCCGTTTCTTCTCCTGCCTATTGAGAATCTCCGTCTCCCATCGCGAAAGCTCCTTCTCTAACCGCCGCCTATTTTGCAGCTGCTCCTGCCTTTTGGCAAGCTCTTGCTCCAGTCTCATCAGCTCCGCCGCCAACAGCTCCCGGCTTGTTTCCCATGGCTCCGCTTCCTCCAAACCGCTCCATGGCATGTTCGGTTCCTCCCAAAGTGTCCGCAGCTGTTTTTTGACCTCCTCCGCCTGCGCTAAAGCGATTTCCAGGCGCTTCTGCGTCTCTGCGGCCACCTGACGCTGGCGTTCCCGGCGGTTCTCCAGCTCCTCTTTTCTTCGGGCCAGCTCGTCCCGCTCTTCGATTTCCGCCTGCAGGGTCTTCTCCTTCTCCCCGATCTCTTCCAGCCATGCCGCCAGTTCTGTCTCCATCTGCTCCGCCTGCTTCTCCGGCGCAGACGGCTCCTGCGCCGTCTCTTCCAAACGGGCCGATGCCGTTTCCTGCCGTACCTCGTTTATCTGCGCATAGAGCTGCCGTACCCGTTCTTCCAGACGGCCGTCGGCCGCGTTCTTCTCCTGCCGCGCCTGTTCCAGCTCCCCGCCAAGCTTCTCCCGCTCTGTTTTTACCTCTGCTAAAAGCTCTTCCAGCACTTTTAAACGCGCCTGGTCCCGACGGGCCCTCGCGGCTTCCTCCGCATTGGCCTGCCTTCTTTTGGAATGTGCTGATCGCTCGGCCGCCAAAGCCTGCCAAAGCCCCGTCATTTCCCCTGTTCTCTCTTCCTTTGGCTCCTTGTTCTCCTGCGTCCACTCCTGCCGGAGCTTTTCTTCCTCTTCCTCCAGCCACTTGCCCAGATGCCCGGCTTGCGCGCTCAACCGCTGTACCCGGCCTTCCGCCTTCGCCAGCTCATCCTTCTGCCGTTCCACTTCCGCCCGTTTCGGCGCCGTCTCCAAATACAACGCCGGCGACGGATGGTGCACGGAACCGCAGACCGGACATTTCTCACCTTTTTGCAAGCGGCTCGCCAGCACCCCTGCCTGCGCATCCAGAAATGCCTGCTCCAGCCGGCTGCAGCCGGCCCGCTGCTCATCCCGGGCTTTACAGGCCTCCTCATAGGCGGACCGCACCTGCGTGCACTGCTTCCTCTGTTCTTCCCAATGCCGCACGCGTTCCTCCAGCCTTTGCAAGCGGCGTTCCTCGCTGTCCAGGGTCTGCGCCTCTTGCTTCGCCCGTTCTTCACGCAGGGCCGCGTCGCGCACGCATTCCCATTCTTCGTGCCGCAAGTCCGCCTGCCGTTTCTTTGCCGCTTCCCGCTCGCACAGCGCTGTCAGCCGTTTTGCGCTCCTTTGGCACGTCTCTGCCGCCGCTTCCCAGGCCAGCCGGTACTCCCGCAGAGCGCTCCGTTGTTTCCGTACGTTTGCCTGCCGGGCTCTCAACTCGCTCAATATCACCTCATGGCCGGATCGCCTCTCCCACTGCTTTTGTACACGCTCCCTTTCCGTTTCCAGGCAGGCCGCCTGATCCTGCGCCCCAGTTAGCTCCGTCCGCAGCTGATCCAGCAAAGCCTGCAGCTCTCCTCGCCGAAGTATAAGCCGGTCAAGCTCCTCTTCTTTTTGACGCAGCCGCTCCCATCGATAGCGAATCCGCTCTCCCTCCGGTTCCCCTTCCCGCAGCCGCTTCACCTCTTCCCGCGCCTCGTCTCTCTGCCTGTCCAAACGCGCCAGATGCTCCTGTATTTCGTTGAAATCCTTTTGCCGGCGAACCGCCAAACGCTCTTTTTCCTCCCGCGCCTGGCACACCTCTTTCAGCCGCTGCCATTCTTCCAGCCTCCGCGCTGTCAGGCGGCCCTCTTCCTCCAGTCCCGGGCAGGCCTTTAGCGCCTCTTGTGCCGCCGCTTTCCTGGCCGCTGCCGCCAAGAGATCCGGCGTCAGCATCTCCTGCCTCGCCTCTTTGAGCCGCAAAGCCTCCCGTACCTCTTCCTGCTGCCTCGCCTTCCCCAGCCGCTCATTCACCCTCTGGAGCTGCCCCTCCGCACAGGCCAGCTCCCGGTCCAGCTCCGACAGCCCCTCGCGGCCTTCCTCTACTATCTCCTGCAAAAGCGCAAGCCCCTGCTCCACATGGCCCACAAAACCGGCCTTTTTCCATTTCGCCAGCTCCTCCTGCCATTCCGGCCGCTCCCCCGGCACGATCCCCCCCATATACTGCCCGATGCTGCGGCGGAGCTCCTCGTACGCCTCCAGCCGCCCCTTTGCCGCCTCTTTCAGCCGGGCCTGCAGCTCCTGATACAGCCCCGTATGGAAAATCTGCCGGAAAATCCTCCCCCGCTCCTCTGTCCCCGCAAATAAGAGCCGTTGGAAATCCCCCTGCGCAATCATCGCAATCTGCTTAAACTGCCGGTAATCAAGGCCGGTAAGCTCCGTCACGGCCCGCGTCACCTCCCGGCTCTTCGTCACCGGCGGCCGCCCGTCTGCAAACAAAAGCGTCGCGTCGCCCCTCTGCACGGTAACTCCCGTCCCCTTCTCCTTCGGCCGCTCATAATCCGGGTTGCGCACAACCGTATAACGCTCCTCCCGGTACAAAAACGTAAATTCCACAAACGTCGGCGTCCCTGCCGCCGCGTACTTGCTGCGCAGCATCCCCGGCTCCCGCACCCCGCCGCTTGTCTCCCCGTACAGAGCAAAGGTGACCGCGTCAAACAGCGTCGTTTTCCCCGCGCCCGTATCCCCGGTAATCAAATACAACCCCTGCCCGTACAGCTTTGTAAAGTCGATTTCCTCCCGGCCCGCATACGGCCCAAACCCGCTCACAACCAACCGGACTGGCTTCATCCCAACTCCCCCTCCCGGATCTCCTCGATCAGGCGGCGCGCAAATTCCCTCTGCTCCCCGCTCATCGCCTGATTATTCTGCCGCTCATAAAACTCCTCAAACAGCGCAAGCTCCGATTTCTGCTTCAAATCCGCGCTGCCGCCGGCCACGCCGCCGCCCCGCGTGCGCCGGTTGTCATAGGCAAGCTGCATTAAATTTGGATAGATCACCCGCAGCTTCGCCAGCCCGTCCGGGATATCCTCCTCGTCGGTCAGCGTTATATGCACGTAATCCTCCCGGTTAAACCCCTCGTAAAAGGAACGTGCCGTCACCTCCAGATAAGTTCCCCGAAGCTTACGCAAATCGCGCAGCGGCCGAAGCGGCAGCTCCCGGACCAGGACCGACCCCTTCTCCCCAAGCTCCACCACGGTCAGCGTTTTTTCCTGCCCGGCCTCGGCAAACGAATATTTGAGCGGCGTCCCGCAATAGCGTAAGCTCTCCCGCCCCACCCGCTGGGGGCTGTGCAGATGCCCCAGCGCCACATAGTCAAACCCCTCAAACACCGCCGCATCCACATTGTCGAGGTCGCCGACCGGCGCCTCCTCCGACTCGCAGCGGCTGGCCCCCGTCACAAACTGATGCGCCACCAGCACATGGCGCGCCGCCCGGTCAAGCTCCATATGCGAAACCGCCGCCGCCACCGCCTCCTGATAGCTGCCGGTTTCCTCCCCCGGGAACACATGGCGCACCAAGGCCGGCTTCAAAAACGGCAGCAGGTGGATCTGTACCTCTCCATACGCATCCTCCAGGCAGACACGCCGCACCCGCCCGTCATATACCGGCGCCACATATACGCCCCGCCCGCTCATCAGCCGCGCGCCAAACGCCAGCCGCTCGGCCGAATCATGGTTGCCGTTACCCACAAATACCGGAATGCCCTGATCGGCCAGCCTCGTCAGGAAAAAATCGAACAGCTGCACCGCCTCCGCCGGAGGTACCGATTTGTCATAGATATCACCGGCGAGCAAAACCCCGTCGGGCTGCTCGCCGGCAATCAAAGAAAGGATCTGTGTTAAAATGTATCTCTGGTCCTCCAGCAGGGAAAACTCATTCAGGCGTTTTCCCAGATGGAGATCCGACAGATGGATCAATTTCATAAAAACACTCCTGTTTCCCCCGCTCTCGGCCGCCCCATCCCCTGGCCGGCCGAGAGCGGCTCCAACCCTAGCCCAGCACCTGCGAAAGCGCCTCAAACAGAACCGCCATATCGATCGGCTTCGCAATATGCCCGTTCATCCCGTTTTCCAGCGCCTCCCGGCGGTCCTCCTCAAACGCATTGGCTGTCATCGCCAAAATCGGGATCGAAGCCAGCCGTGGATCTGCAAGCGCCCGGATCCGCCGCGTCGCCTCATACCCGTTCATCACCGGCATCTGCACATCCATCAGCACCACCTCATAGTATCCCGGCTCCGAATTTTTGAGCATCTCCACCGCGATCTCCCCGTTCTCCGCCACCTCCGTGACAAAGCCCGCGTCGCCCAAAATCTCTACCGCGATCTCCTGGTTCAGCTCATTGTCCTCCGCCAGCAGGATCCGCCCGTGCGGCCGCAGCCGCTGCGTGGCCTCCGCCTTTTCCTCCCCGCCGTCCGTATTGACAATCGAATACAGGCAGCTGCGCAGCTCCGACAAAAACAACGGCTTGCTGCAAAATGCCGTAACCCCGGCCTCCTTCGCCTCCTCCTCGATATCCGACCAGTCATACGCCGTCAGCACAATGACCGGCACCTCATCCCCCATCTCCTTGCGGATCCGCCGCGTCACCTCGATCCCGTTCATATCCGGCAGCAGCCAGTCGATCACATAAATACTGTAGCCGTCCCCCCGCATCGCCGCCTGCCTCGTGCGCAGCACCGCCTCCTTGCCTGAAAGCGTCCACTCCGCCCGCAGCCCTACCTGGCCCAGCATATACGAAACGCTGTCGCACGTATTAAAGTCATCGTCTACTACCAGCGCCCGGCAGCCCTTCAGTTGCGGGATATCCTGCGGCTCCTTCGCCTCCGGGTTCAGGCGGAACGTAAACGAAACAATAAACTCCGTCCCGACCCCTTCCTTACTGCGCACCTCAATCGAGCCGTTCATCATATCCACGATATTCTTGGTAATCGCCATCCCCAGGCCCGTGCCCTGGATCTTGCTGATCGTGCTGTTGCGCTCCCTCTCAAACGGCTCAAAAATATGCTCCACAAACTCGGCGCTCATGCCGATCCCCGTATCCCGGATATAAAACTCATAATTCGCAAAGCCATCCGGCGCGCCGGCCTTCTCCGTAATCCGCATACTGATAATGCCGCCCGCCCCCGTATATTTCACCGAATTGCTCAGCAAATTCAAAAGCACCTGGTTCAGCCGCAGCTTATCGCAGAAAATCTCCTCGTCGATCACATCCACCGTATCGATATACAGCTCCAACTGCTTCGCATGGACATCCGCCTCCACGATGTTGCGCACCCCCTGCAAAATATCCGGCAGATGGCAGGCCTTCTCCTCCAGATGGATCTTGCCGCTCTCGATCCGGCTCATATCGAGGATATCGTTAATCAGGCTCAGCAGATGGTTGCCCGACGTCATAATCTTCTTTAAGTACTCCTCTACCTGCTCCTTCCGGTCAACATGCGTCAGCGCCAGCGCCGTAAACCCGACGATCGCGTTCATGGGCGTGCGGATATCGTGCGACATGTTCGAAAGGAACACGCTCTTGGCCTTATTTGCCCGGTTGGCCTGGGAGAGCGCGTCCTCCAAGAGGTTTTTCTGCTCCATCTCATTGCGGATCTCCTCATCCACACTGCGCAGCCCCAGCACAACGCCATGGTTTTTCTCCCAATCGTCCGCCCGCACCGCCTTCATCTGGAAATACTTCATCCGGCCGTCCAAAAGCACACGGTAATTCACATAATGCTGCCTCTCCCTGGACAGCTCCCGCTTCAGGCCCTCCCATGAAAAGGCCCGCCGCAGGCTCTCCTGGTCCTCCCCATAGACAAACTGCCGGATATAAAGCTCCAGGCACTCCTCCAGGAAAATCTCCCCGGTAAAAATCGCCTCCAGCCCCGAATCCTCCCCCACATCCAGCCGAAGCGGCATCCCCCTGCCCGTATTCAGGTCAAAGAAGCACACCACGTTATAGTCAATGCACAACGCCTGGATCATCTCCATATAGCGCCGTTCCTTCTCCCTCTCCTCCTGCTTCTGCTCTGTGCAGTCCAAAAGGAAGCGCTGGTACATCGGCTCCCCGTTCTCAAAAAGCAGCTTCACATTGCCCATGACATGCAAAAGCTTGCCGTCCCGGTGACGCACCCGGTACTCCAGGCTGATGCTGTCGCCCTCCTTCTTCAGCTGGCAGATTGCCGCCCGCAGCCGCCCCTGGTCCTCCGGCGCCACCGAAGCCGCCACCATGTCAAAGCCGTCCGCCATCATCTCCTCCTGCGACTCATAGCCGAGGATCGTAAGCGCCGCCCGGTTAATGCTGATAATGCGCGACCCGTCCACCGAATGGCACATCACGCCGCATTCCATCGTCGTAAAAATCTTCTCCAGCGTATCGTTCTTGCGCACAATCTCCCGCTCATAGGCCCGCTCCTGGGTCACGTCGATCGCCACGCCCACCGTGCCCATCACGCTCCCGTCCAGGTCATACAGCGGCGACTTGTACGTCGTAAGCAGCCGCTTTCCCTCCCCTGTCTGGATCATCTCCTCCGAAACGCAGGTTTCCCGGCGCGTCATCACAATCCGCTCCGACTCGATACAAGCCGGGTCGTCCTGCTCCACATCCCATATG